>NZ_JBGOOD010000034.1:0-52229 GCF_041439475.1 Vibrio sp. 1S139 | reverse complement strand
TTGTGGATTTAGCACTATTAGATCATATTTGTTAACAAAGTGCGATCCCGCCCTGTAAAGGAGGGGGAAGTACTGAGTAAGCCAAATAAGGAGGGATGTTGTGATAAGCAAGATCGAAAAATGCAGCCAACAACCGTTCGATTGCTGCTGCATTTTTTATTGTTCGAGTTAACTTAATTGGAAGAGATTAAGCATCACCTGGTTTTTCGCGTTTGCTGTTCCAACCCATAAAGTTGTAAATGTTGTAACGAGCAAAGCCAATCTGTTCATGCAAAGCAAAATCTGTGACCGCAAAGTTGTACCACAATGGCAACCATGAAATTTGAGCAGCCATATAGTCGGCTCTCACTGGAATAACATTCAAGCCGAAGTGGTTGAAGTAGAGCTCGCTACGACGAATATGTAGGCCAGATGAAACCAACACAATGTTGTCGAATTTATGATGCTTCATTAGGTCACTAGTGAGCTGAGCGTTCTTCCAAGTGTTGACGCTATTTGGCTCTTGAATGATGTCACCCATCGGAACGCCAAGTCTCAGCAATTGTTGCTGATAAACTTCTGCTTCGGCAACACCGTTATTTTGTGCATCGCCACCACTGATGATCACTTTGCATGTGGTTTGGGTTTTGGCGCAATCTTTATATTGGCTGGCGGTTTCACTGATTCGGCCAAAAGAGAAAAAGGCTGGCTCGAACTCTTGCGTGCTTTTAATTAACTGCGTTCCCGCACCCAGAAGAACAATGGCGTTATTGTCAGACCATTGGATATCAGGCTTATTTTCGTAATCGGCTTGCAGATCGTTCAGTAAATAACGAGGAATTAAACCTGAACCAATCAGCACAAATGACGATATAAGAACAAGAGATAAAAACAGAGAGGTTTTTCGCCACTGAAGTAAACGTGTAAAGCCTACGAATAGCAGAAGAAGTAATAATATAATAAAGCTCATGAGGATCCTGTTATCGAACTGGTGCCAAGATGATGTGACATACTGAAGCGGTGCATCATATATCAGTTATGTTAATCATTCATAGGTAACTCATTGTATTATTGAACAAATGCACGATTTCTTTCTATCAAGAACAATCATCGATGAGAGCATTCGAAAAATCGCTTTATTATTGTTCGATAATCCCATTTTAAATATAGGCATATAAATCAAGAGGGTTATTTAAACCTTATTTCGTGTTATTTGATTTATCTGTTCATCGGTTTCCGTTTCTTCAACTCGTTAACTCAGCTTTCATATTCTTAAACTACCAAATCTTCAAGCTCTTAAATGATCGAGCTCTCCAGTTTTCAAGATCTTAAACTATCAAGCTCTCAAGTTTTCAAAGTAATGCTGAACAAATTTAACGAACACTTGGTGTTTCTTTGCCGGATAAATAACTTGCGGATAGAACAGATAAATACTGTTGCCTTGTTGCAGACATTCATCAGGCAGCACTCGCTCTAATTCTCCCAGTTCGACCTCTTTCGCAACGTAGTAACTTGCAATACGGATGATGCCACTGCCTGCCATAGCTTGTTGCTTAAGCAGGTGGTTGTCATTACTTGAAAGCCAGCCGGACACATCAATATTTACCGATTTTAAAGGCCACTCGGTTTGGTGCAGAGTTGCTAAGCATTGATGATCACTTAAGTCACTCACATTGGTAGGGCGACCAAATTGGTTAAGATAACCGGGAGTCGCGACTAAATCATGTTGATAGCTAATCAAGTGTTTCGCCACCATGTTGTCAGGTGGCGTATTGGTGGCACGAAACGCGATATCGATATCATCTTGATTGAGATTAAAGTTGGTGTAGCTACTGTTTATCTCGAAACGAATCTCAGGGTATTGCTGCCTAAACTGTTGGCAGATATCGAATAGATATACCTCAGTAAACATCTTTGGCGCAGTGAGGCGTAATAGGCCTTTGACGATGTCGTGTTGCTCAGAAACACTGCGTTCAAGCTGTAAGACTTGCGAGCGAATCGTTAAGCCTTGTTGTAACGCGCGTTCGCCTTCTTGGGTTAAACGAACACTGCGAGTGGTTCTGACCAAAAGCGGGCACTGTAAATCGTTCTCTAAACGTTTGATCTGTTCAGAAAGGTAGCTCTTAGAGATACCGAGCTTTTCGGCTGCCTTGGTAAAGTTGAGTTGCTGAGCAAGTTCTACAAACAGGATCAGTCGTTCTATTATTTTGTGTTCGTTCATTCGCGCGTTCCTACCAATCTATTGTTCGTCATATCAAACAATCATTTCGTAACTAGCATATTCTGTTTTTTAAAAAGAACAATATGATAGAGGCATATTTCTGGTCAGCAAATCTTCTAAGCGAGAATCGATATGACGAACAGCACTGAATCTACAAACAAAACGAATGACAAAAAACGTATCCCATTATCAAATTATCTACCGAATGTTGGGCAAATTGCCTATGGCTGCATGGGGTTAGGTGGTGGCTGGAATGATAATCCAGTGACGAGTGCGGATGTTGCTCAAACACGAAGCGTAATCGGCACCGCACTAGAATCGGGCATTAACTTATTCGACCATGCGGATATCTATACCTTCAGCAAAGCTGAGCAAGCCTTTGGTCAAGCATTACAACAAGCGCCTGATCTGCGTGAACAGATGTTCATTCAATCTAAGTGTGGGATTCGTTTTGAAGGCGAGGGCAATGTTGGTCGTTATGATTTCTCGGCTGATTGGGTAGGCCAATCGGTAGACGGTATTCTCAATCGATTGAATACTGAAAAGCTTGATGTGCTGTTATTGCACCGCCCTGATCCTTTGATGGAACTCGATGAGCTAGCAAGAACGTTAGAGAACATAAAAGCGCAAGGTAAGGTCGATTATTTTGGTGTGTCGAACATGAACAGCCATCAAATTCAGTACCTGCAATCTGCGCTTGGGCAACCCATCGTCGCGAATCAAGTTGAGATGAGCTTAGCCAAATTGGATTGGTTGAATGATGGGGTGATGATTAACTCGCAAGGGCACCATCAATCAGACTTCGCCGCAGGCACTCTTGAACATTGCCAATTGAATAACATCCAACTGCAAGCTTGGGGCTGTTTGGCACAAGGCCGATTTGCTGAGCAAGGTTTGTATTCAGAACATGAAAACGTGAAAAAGACAGCGCACTACGTGGCTCAGTTAGCGAACCAATATGGCGTAGAAAGTGAAGCGATTGTGTTGGCATTTTTGCTTCGTCACCCTGCTCGTATCCAACCTGTAATTGGCACCACAAATCTAGAGCGAATCAAAGCTTCGGCAGTCGCGACTCAGATAAACCTGTCTCGTGAAGAGTGGTACAACCTATACGTGTACTCACGTGGTCAAGCACTGCCATAAGGAATGAATATGTTGAATCAAAAGATCGCGCAACAACTGGTGTCTAACGCTCTAGACATTGCTGAGCGTAATCAACAAGCAATCGCGGTGAGCGTGTGTGATACGCACGGTGAGTTACTGGCGTTTATTCGCATGGATAATGTGAGTGTTCAAGCCGGATTGTTAGCACAGAACAAAGCTTATACATCTGCAAGAGATAGACAGCCAAGCGGTAACTTAGGTGCTTGGGCGAGAGAAACTGGTAAAGACTTAAGTTACTGGACTGACCCAAAGATCACTGGCTTTAAAGGCGGTGTTCCCATTGAATTAAATGGGCAGGTGATTGGCGCTATTGGTGTCAGCGGATTAAGTGAAGACGACGATGAAGCACTTGCCGAAAAAGTCATTCAACTTGTGTTCTAAGCTGTTGCTCGTGAAGTAATGGAAGTTAGAAGTAACAGATAATAAAAAACCGATGCATGTGCATCGGTTTTTTGCTTAACGAGACCCAAGTGATTGAATCAATCGAACCCATTAAGCGTTCGCTTGTTCCAGATCTTGTTGCTTGTCTTTCTTACCCAATAGGCGGCTTGTGATCGTACCGTCTGTCATTGCACCAGATACGTTAAGCGCCGTACGTGCCATATCGATAAGTGGCTCGATAGAGATAAGCAGTGCTGCAATCGTTACAGGAAGGCCCATAGCAGGAAGTACGATAAGCGCCGCGAACGTTGCACCGCCACCTACGCCAGCAATACCGAATGAGCTCACTGTGATAATAGCAATCAGAGACAGAATGAAGTTGATGTCCATTGGGTCGATGCCAACTGTAGGCGCAACCATGACTGCTAGCATTGCAGGGTAGATACCCGCACAACCGTTTTGACCAATCGTCGCACCGAAAGAGGCAGACAGGTTAGCAATCGCTGGTGGCACGTTTAGCTTAGTGATTTGAGCTTCAACGTTCAGTGGAATTGTTGCTGCAGAACTACGAGACGTGAAAGCGAACGTCAGTACAGGCCAGATCTTTTGGAAGTACTCTTTCGGGTTTACACCAACAAAAGAAACCAACACACCGTGTACGACGAACATCAGTAGAATCGCAACGTAAGATGCAACGATGAAACCCAGTAGGCTGAGGATGTCAGAAGCACTTGATGTTGCAACTACCTTCGCCATTAACGCTGCGATGCCGTATGGCGTTAGTGCCATGATCATCTTAACTAAGCGCATAACGATAGATTGTGACGCTTCAACGAAAGTACGGATTGGAGATTCTAGTTCTTCTTTCTCTGCCATCACTTTACGAGCAGCGATGCCCGTTAGCACACCAAAGATAACAACCGCGATGATAGACGTAGAGCGAGCCCCCGTTAGGTCTGCAAATGGGTTAGTCGGAATAAAGCTGATCAGCATTTGTGGAATTGTTAGGTCTGAAACGCTACCGATGCGGCTTTCAAGTGTTGCGATACGTGCTGTTTCGCGAGCGCCTTCTGTTAAACCTTCAGCAGACAGGCCGAATGCTTGCGTTACAACAATACCAACAATCGCAGAAATCGCGGTTGTTGCTAACAGTACAGAAATGGTGATACCAGAAATCTTGCCCAGTGAGCCGCCTTTTTCAAGCTTCACTACTGCTGCAATCATTGAAACCAATACTAATGGCATGATCACCATTTTCAGTAGGCCAACATAACCACGGCCAACAATATTTACCCAGTCTAGTGTTTCGTTGATGACCGGATTGCCTTCACCAAATAACAGCTGTAGACCAAGACCAAATGCGCTACCAAATACTAAACCGAGTAAAACGAGGCGAGAAAGTGTGTTTTCTTTTTTCTGCTGTCCGTAGAGAAAAAAGAGGATACCAGTGAATACCGCTAAGGCAGCGATAGCTGAAAATGACATTTGTTTTCCTTATGAATAACTCTAAATCAATTAGGCACCTAGATGTATAGGTGTCAGTACTGCTGCTAAAATAACGTTCTGTTACAAAACGTAAAATAAGGAAAAGTAATTTATTAGAACGATTAGTAATATCCACTCAATGGTATGGGTGGATATTCAACATTGTGATGAATAGGTGAGCTTTTTAGCGATATTTTGCCAATAAATTGAGCATGTCACTTGAAGAGTAAATTTCGGTATTTTTGAAATTATTTTCGAATAATCGGAACAACATTGCCTTCGCGACGTCTTCCGCTTGAATAGGGCGTAGGTTTTTGAACTGACCAAACATAAAGGGAGAGACTAAAGGAAAGATGCTTTGCAGGAGTTTTTCATCGGCTCTTGGTTCATCACGTTCCCCAACCAGCGGCCCCGGACGTGCGATGAAAAGTTGCTTGAAGCCAATACGTTTTAAGTTTTGCTCCATTTGCCCTTTGCAACGAAGGTAGTGTGAATAAGAATCTGGTGAAGCGCCATAGCTAGAAACGACCGCTACGCGTTGAACCCCAAGAAACTTCATCGACTGTGCGACTTGGCTAACCAGTTCCACATCGATTTTGCGAAGCGCTTCTTTTGATCCTGCCTTTTTCTTAGTCGTACCTAAGCAGATAACGCCAAGATTAGGCGTCGCATTCGTGTCATCCCAACTGGTAACTTGCAGGTCGCTGTGAATGAGTGTGTGGAGCTTGTTGGAATCAAACTGTGAATCTAACGCTCGGCGAGATAGGGCATAGATATGATCAACGACGGGTTCATCGATGAGCAACTTCATCACATGATGACCAATTAACCCGGTTGCACCAGCCACCACGACCGATGTTTTGTCTCCAGAAATGCTCATTTTAATCCCTTCTTCACTCCACAAGTGCTTGTTTAATATAAACAGTGTTTGAATTTTAAGCGAATAAAAGTTTGTTAAACGAGTGGTCAGTAGTATGTGGGGAGTCGCCTGTTTATGGAAAAAGAGATGATTTAGTTTGGCTCGACGCATAAGTACGGTCTGAAGCATAAGTACGATATGAAACATAATGGCGGTGGGAAAGATAAATGCGGTTTGAAACTTAAGTTAGGCGTTAAACATAACAAAGCCCGCTGGGCGACGGGCTTTGTTACTTTTCTTGCTTCTTACTAGGTAAAGGACAGTGGGATTTTCCTTACCTTTTTGCTAGCTTTCTTACTTGATTTATTTGGTTTTCTTTTACTTGAATTTGGAATCATTACACCTCCTAAATCGTTGTTCTGTTTTGTCTTTCAATCGATTGTCTTTCTTCGTGTAGCGTCAGTGTTGTGGGCATTCACTGTATGGGTACTTATCAATGGAGAGATTAATAAGTAATTTAGTTAAGGCATAAACGATGCCAAAATGTAAGTTATTGATAAATCTATTATCAGCATTATTTGTGTTTTAGGGTTCGTCAATTTGACTGTCAATCTGAGAAAAACCAGTGTGATCTGTTTAAATTAAGAACACTCTCTGCGGTTTCTGCCACATAGCCATAGATACAGCCTTGCTTAACACGTAAACTGAGTCGTAATTCACATAGACCAAGGACGTGCTATGAACCTCAAGCTTGATACTCTTGCTCCCACTCAGATTTATCACCTGATGACACAAACCGTTGTTCCTCGCCCGATTGCGTGGGCATTGACGGAATCTTCTGACCAAGAGTACAACCTCGCGCCTTTCTCTTATTTCACGCCTGTTTCTAGTAATCCGCCGTTACTGATGTTATCGGTTGGGAAGAAGCCGTCCGGCGAAATCAAAGATACCACTCGTAATGCCCTAGAAACGGGTAAGCTAGTGATTCACATTGCTTCTTCAAGTTCTGCCGAAACCATGACGGCGACAGCAGCTACCCTTGAACATGGTGATTCGGAAGTCACCGCGAATAACATTGAGCTGGTTGAATTTGAAGGCTTCTCTTTACCGAGAGTGAAAGAGTGCGCGGTCGCTTTTGGCTGCACCTTATACGAAGTAAAAGAGGTTGGAGAGGTGCCACAAAGCCTCATCTTTGCTCAAGTCGAAACCGTGTACATTTCCGAAGACGTGATCGATAAAGAGAGTGAACGTCTTAAGATTGATGCGTTGGCATTGGACCCTTTGTCTCGCCTTGGTGGCGGTGAATACGCGACGCTTTCCAATGTGTTTTCTGTCGCACGCCCTAAGTAACAATCCTTAAGTAGCAGTCCCTAAATCAACGTACCCAGAATAAGCGTTTTTAAAAACTATGTTAGATACCTAATACTCGCAGTACATCCAACACCGAATTGACCAAAAAACCAAGCCACTCGGTGCCCTTGGTTTACTCGAAAAAGTCGCACATCAACTGGCTTTGATTCAGAGCCAAGGCAAAGAAGCTGCGGTTGAACACATCGAATTGAATAAGCCAAGTATCATCATTTTTGCTGGCGACCATGGCATTGCTGACGAAGGCGTGAGTATTGCTCCAAGCGCGGTAACACAACAGATGGTGTTGAACTTCTTAAGCGATGGCGCGGCGATCAATTGCTTCTGTGCGGTGAATAATATCGATATCACGGTAGTCGACACGGGGATATTGTTGCCTGTGGAATCAGACAGTGACATGTTGATCTCTCAGCGTTTGGGTACGCGAACCAATAACTTTGCCAATGAAGCGGCAATGAGTTTAGAAACGGTTGAACGTGGGATTGAACTGGGTACAGATCTTGTATCTAAAACCATTTCGAATGGCACCAATATCATCATGTTTGGTGAAATGGGTATCGGCAATACCAGCAGCGCATCAGCGATCTTAAGTGCATTAGCGAATCGTGCTGCAGCGGAGTGTGTTGGCCTAGGCACTGGCATCAACAATGAACAGCTTGCACGTAAAGTGGCTGTGGTTGAGCAAGGTGTCGCGCGTTGCAAAGGTTTAGATGCGAATGAAGTTAAAGATATTAAAGAGGTACTCGCACAAGTCGGTGGCTATGAAATCGTTCAAATGGTCGGTGCTTTCCTTGGCGCTTACCAAAACAAAACCCCAGTATTAGTCGATGGCTTTATCGTGTCGGTTGCGGCGTATGTCGCGACTTTAATTGAACCAAGTTGCCGAGACTACATGATCTTCGCGCATCGCTCAGAAGAGTCAGGACACAAAATTCTGTTAGAGCTGCTCGACGCTGAGCCACTGCTCGATCTTGGATTGAGATTAGGCGAGGGCACAGGTGCTGCGCTAGCCATGCCAATCATTCGTGCGGCAGCCGAGTTCTATAACAACATGGCGAGCTTCGAAAGTGCTGGAGTCACGGTTTAATGAGTGATGCACCAGAAAGATCGTTGAAAGATCGAGTTACTTATCAGTGGGAGCTTTTTGCGCTGGCGATGGGTTTCTTTTCTCGCTTGCCAATGCCGAAAAACACGCCCTATTCTACAGAGCGAATGAACCGTTCTGGTCGCTACTTTTCAACGGTTGGTTTGTTGCTTGGTGTTCTGTGTGGCGGTGTGTTCTTGCTACTTGATGTGGTACTGCCGAGTGCAGTAGCGATCTTTTTGATGATGAGTTTTAGCCTGATGCTCACTGGCGCATTCCATGAAGATGGTTTGACTGATATGGCCGATGGCATTGGTGGCGGCATGACCCTAGAACGCCGTTTGACCATCATGAAAGACAGTCGAATCGGTACTTATGGTGCGTCTGCTCTGATTATGGCTCTGCTTGGCAAGTGGGTGCTGTTGAATGAACTCATAAGCATGACGGGACTGTTTATGGTAATCGTGACCAGTTATACCTTTAGCCGCGCGATTGCTGCATCGCTAATTTACGACATGCCTTATGTCAGTGATTTAGATACCAGTAAAAGTAAACCATTGGCCAACAAGCAAACCAAAGGCGAACTTGTCTTCTTGTTGCTGGTAGGCGTGCTGCCTAGCCTGTGGTTTGGTCTTGAATTCGCTTTGGTTTTATCTGTCGTCGCCTATCTGTTCAGAACAGGTTTTAAAACGTGGTTAACGGCTCGAATTGGCGGCTTTACTGGGGACTGCTTGGGTGCGGCTCAACAGTTAATGGAGTTGCTGACTTACCTTGTATTCATTACTGCATTTTACAATGGCTTTCTATAACGGCTTCCTATGACCAACACGAATGAAACTATTCAAGCTAATCAAATTAATCAAGCAAGTCAGCGAAACAGCCATCTGGTATTGGGTGGAGCTCGTTCTGGTAAGTCGAGTTTTGCAGAGCAACAAGCATTATGTGCGTTTGAAGCATGTTCAAATGGACGCCTTAACTATATTGCAACGGCCACTTATTTGGACGACGAAATGCGAGAACGAATCGCGCACCATCAACAACGTCGTGGCGAGCAGTGGATTGAGCATGAAGTACCCGTCGAATTGGCCGAAAAACTGCAGTCTTTTGAGAAAGACGATGTGGTGCTGATTGACTGCCTAACATTGTGGTTGAACAACATCATCTTTGAACTGGGTGATGATGCAACCAATGAACAGGTTGAAGCCGTGGTTGAAGTATTGGTCAAAAGCGTCGAGCAAAGCCCAGCGCAAATTATCATGGTGTCTAACGAAGTCGGCTTAGGTGTGGTGCCGCTGGGTAAAGTGTCGCGCTTGTTTGTAGACAATGCGGGACGCATGAACCAAGCACTAGCTCGCGTCGTTGAACGCGTTACGCTGGTTGCAGCAGGATTACCACTGAGCTTAAAACCATCTAATCACTTGCTTGATACTCAAGGCTAGGTCGCACACATGGTTAATGGAACAACTAAAAACATCTATTTATTAAGACATGGCAAGGTCGAAGGCGAAGCAGCACTTAACGGATTGTCAGACGTGTTGGTCAACCCTGATCTTCAATATCAGATCTGTGGAGCTCTCGCTAAACAAGACATTATCTTTGATAGTGTGGTTTCCTCGCCACTCAGACGATGTGGTGATCTTGCGAGCTTGTATGCAGAGCGCATGTCGGTGCCTTTGTCAGTCGCTCCTGATTTCCAAGAAATGAATTTCGGTGAAGTTGATGGTGTCCCATTTGATGAACTTGAAGACAAGTGGGCGATGTTAGACACTTTTTGGCAAGATCCCGCAAATCATCAACTGACTGGTGCGGAAAGTTTACAGAGCTTCCATGACAGAGTAACTCAAGCTTGGTCGCAACTTTTGAACAATCCAAGTGACAATCTATTGTTGGTTACTCATGGTGGCGTTATTCGAATGTTATTGGCGCATTGCCTTGATATTGATTGGAAAAATCCGAGCTTGTACTCGAAGTTATCGATAGAGAATGCATCAATAACCCATATTCAAGTCACTCAGTTTGCACAGAGCTTTATCAGCGTCAAAGCGATAGGCCTGCCTGTTCTCTGAGTGTTAAAAATACACAGTTTTAAGAATTAACAATCTATTAGAACTGTAAATAGAAATAGAAATAGAAATATAAATAGAAGTATAAAGCGGCGTTCACAGCCGCTATACCTGATTGGTATTACTACCTACGTGAAAGGAATTTAGTCATGACAACACCAAGTTGGGATCTAAGCATTGCTTATAGCGATCTTAATGATGCAAAAATCGAACAGGACATTGAACTCATTCAGCAGTGCATTGAGCTGTTGAACCTACACGTTGAAAAGCGTCACATTATTCTAGCGATGCAAAACGCGATTCAGACTTCTGAAGCGGCTGGCACGCTACTAAGCACGATCAACACCTTCGCTACCTGCCACGCATCGGTAGACGCAACGCACACAGAAGCCAAAGCACTGCTTGGTCGAGTTGCCAAACTGAACTCTGAAATGTCTCAAGCATTTAGCCCTTACGAAGACACACTAATTCATGCAGAACCAGAGTTTATTGATGCAGTATTAGAGCATGAGAGTGCGGACGTAGCAGGTCAACGCTTTGCGATTGAGAGCTCACGTAAATTAGCAAGCAGCCGACTCAGTGTGGCAGAAGAGCAGTTATTGGCAGCGATGAAGGTTGATGGTCGTGACGGATGGGGTCGTTTATACGATAACCTAACCGGATCTTTAAAACTGTCGCTAAAGCTGGACGGTGAAGAGGAAGCCCTAGGCTTTTCACAAGCCGCGAGCCTGTTGTACGGCAGCGAATTCGACAAACAAGAACCAGCATGGCGCGCGGTTCAAGGTGCGATGAAAACGCACCAAGAGTCTTTTGCTTCGATTCTAAATGCATTGGCGGGTTGGCGACTGACTGAAAACAAAAAGCGTTCGAAGATTAGCGATGTGCATTTCCTAGATCCAAGCCTACACGGCAGCCGCATTGTGCCAGAAACGCTAGACACCATGATGTCGGTAGCGAAAGCTAATCGAGCTGTTGGTCAGAAAGCAGGTTTGTTAATGGCAAGAGTTCACGGGCTCGATGAAATGAAGCCTTGGAATCACTTAGCTGCGATGCCGCCGCTGGGTGACGCTGAATCTAAGGTTTACCCATTTGATGAGGCGATCGACGTGATCAAAACTGCGTTCGCTGAAGTAAATCCAGAGATGGCTGATTTTGTCGCTTTGATGGTTGATAATGGTTGGATTGATGCCGCACCAGCAGCCAACAAACGTTTAGGCGCTTACTGCACCAAGTTTGCTGCTACACGCACTCCGCTTGTGTTCATGACATGGAGCGGTAGCCGCTCAGATTTAATGACATTGGCACACGAGTTAGGCCACGCGTTCCACAACTGGGTGATGAAAGACATGCCGTTGTGTCAAACACGCTACCCAATGACGCTGGCAGAAACCGCTTCGATCTTTGCTGAAAATATCGTTCGAGACCATTTGTTAAAACAAGCACAAACACGTAATGAGAAACTTGAAATGCTGTGGGAAGAGCTTTCTTCTTCTTTGGCATTAATGGTGAACATTCCCGTTCGTTTTGAGTTTGAAAAAGCCTTCTACGAGCAGCGTGAAAAAGGCGAGCTAACGGCTCAGCAGCTGTGTGACTTGATGGAAACGACTTGGAAAGAGTGGTATGGCGATGCAATGACAGAAGCTGACCCTTACTTCTGGGCGAGCAAACTGCATTTCAGCATCTCTCAAGTAAGCTTCTACAACTACCCATACTTGTTCGGTTACCTGTTCAGTAAAGGTGTTTACGCTCAGCGCGATGCGAAAGGTGAGCAATTCTACGGCGATTACGTTTCGTTGCTTCGTGATACGGGCAGCATGATGGCGGAAGAAGTCGTTCAAAAGCACTTAGGAATGGACCTGACTCAAGCTGATTTTTGGCAACAAAGCATCGACATGGTCAAAGTTCAAATCGATGAATTTGAAAGATTGCTCGATCAGGAAGATTAATTGATCTCAATCTGTTCATAGCAGGTAAGAGCTGTGTTAGCTTACGTGGCTCTTATCTTGCTGGCATAACCTGAGATAAGCCGAAACAACCAAAAGTCTCTTTAAATAGAGAAAGTTATTTGGAACAGATGTCGGTTAGTAAAGTCAGCCGGTAATATAAAAATATATGGGTAGTATTTGTGAGTGATAACGGAGTTTCTGTTGATAAGTGCGATCCTAGCAACACAATTTCTATGTACAATTTATTAACATACGGCCGTGCAATTAAGGAGTAGCGCATGACGAAGACCCTCTTTCGCCAATCATTTCTTTTTGACAGCCTAGATCTTGAGCAAGAAGTGTTGGCAGGACAGACCGTACTGAGTAACGGTGTTCAAATTAAGCTTCATCAACGCGGTGTCTTGGAAGTGATTCCCGCGGATTTTAATTCTGAAACCAAGAACATCATTTTTTCAACCGGTGTTCATGGCGACGAAACTTCACCAATGGAGCTGATCGATAAGCTCATTGAGGATATTGAAACAGGTTTCCAAGTAGTAAACGCGAGATGCTTGTTTATCATAGCTCACCCAGAAGCCACTAACGCGCATACTCGTTTTCTTGATGTGAACATGAATCGTCTGTTTGATGAAAAGCAGTACGAGAGCAATCGAGAAGTGGATATCGCGAAGAACTTGAAGTTCTTGGTGACTGAGTTTTACAAAGAAACGGAACCTGCCACTCGTTGGCATCTAGATTTGCACTGTGCAATCCGTTTATCTAAGCATTACTCGTTTGCAGTGAGCCCTAAAGTTCGCCACGAAGTACGCAGTAAAGAGCTGTTTGATTTCATTAACAGTGCGCACGTGGAAGCAGTGTTGTTGTCAAATGCGCCAACCAGTACATTCAGTTGGTACAGTGCTGAAAACTTCGAAGCGCAAGCACTGACAATGGAACTAGGGCAGGTCGCGAGAATTGGTGAGAACCAACTTGATAAGCTAACGGCTTTTGACTTGGCGATGCGTAACTTGATTGCTGAAGTTGAGCCAGAGCATTTACCTAAGCGAACCATCACTTATCGCGTGAGCAGAACCATTGTTCGTTTACATGATGACTTCGATTTCATGTTCTCAGATTCTGTAGAGAACTTTACCGCGTTCAAGCACGGTGAAGTATTCGGTCATGATGGTGATAAACCGTTAATGGCTAAGAATGAAAACGAAGCGGTGGTGTTCCCTAATCGTAATGTTGCTATCGGTCAACGAGCAGCCTTAATGGTGTGTGAAGTTGAAACGCGATTCGACCATGGTCAGCTTGTGTACGATTAATATCGACTCGGGTTTAAACGACGAAAACAACCGCTCAACTGGTTGAAATATCAAGGTTCACATTACGGTGTGAGCCTTGAGTTTATCTGGGGATACAGGTAAGGTTACGCGAACATTTTCAAAGTAGCTTGATATGGATTTCCAACAACTTCTTCACCAAAAACAGCGCAAATGGACTAGAGCCATTTATCTGATGGCAGCACTGCTTGTCGCGCTGAGTGCGATTTACCTAATGGTTGGCGATCTTTTCATTTCCCCTCTGGGCACATTGTCCACGTTAGAACAAAAACTACTGATTGATTTACGCTTACCTCGACTATTGGCGGCTATTGCTATCGGGGCAGGGTTAGCCGTATCTGGCGCAAGTTTACAAGTCTTATTGGGTAACGTATTAGCAGAGCCCGGTGTGCTCGGCATTTCTGGTGGTGCAAGTTTGGCGATGGTTATCGTGCTGTTCTTCTTACCGTTTGCTCCCACACCAGAACTGTTCATGATTGCCGCCGTTTTAGGCTCGCTCTGTTTCACCGTGATACTGGTGAGCATGGTAAAAACGATGCGACTCACCACGGCTAAATTACTGCTAGTGGGTGTCGCGTTAGGCATTCTTTCTGGCGCGATGGTGACATGGGCGTTCTATTTTAGTGATGACTTAAGTCTACGCTTATTGATGTATTGGCTGATGGGCAGCTTAGGTGGCGTCACTTGGTATCAACACTCGCTCACGTTGGTGATGATCCCCGTGATTATTTGGCTGTGCCTGCAAGGTAGTAAGCTAGATAAGTTAATGATTGGCGAAACGCATGCCGCACAGTTAGGCGTAAACGTACCGAGATTGCGCTGGCGTCTAATTTTCGCCGTGTCTATTTTAGTCGGCTGCGCGGTAGCTTTAGGTGGCGTGATCAGCTTTGTTGGCTTGGTTGTGCCACACTTATTGCGTTTAGCGATTGGTACTGATAACAAATACCTTCTTCCTTTGTCTGCCGTTGCTGGCGCTGCGTTGTTGGTGTTTGCTGATATCTGTGCAAGAACCTTATTAGATTCCGCAGAGCTGCCTTTGGGTGTGATGACCACCAGTATCGGTGCGCCTATCTTCATTTGGATGTTAATTAAAAATCATGATTCAAATTAAGAGCCTGAGCGTCGGCGCTCGTTTATTACCACTATCATTTGAGCTCAAGCAAGGGCAGGTGACTCACGTTATCGGCCCTAATGGCAGCGGTAAAAGTACCTTGCTCGAAGCGATATCTGGAATTGGTGATGGTTACAAAGGCGATATAAAGATCGACGGGCAGGATTTGTCGGAGCTGTCTTTACAAGATTTATCATTGCATCGTGCTTACTTGTGCCAAAGCGCAAGGCCAGCCTTCAACTTAGAAGTGTTCCAATATCTTGCATTGTCACTGCCAAGCTCCTCACACGGCCTTGATGCTGAAATCAACGCAGCTTTGGAAGAAATCAGCCAGATGCTAGACATTGCAGACAAACTTCATCGCTCAATTCAGACACTGTCTGGTGGTGAATGGCAACGCGTACGTTTGGCGGGAATGTGCCTGCAAATTTGGCCGACACTTAACCCATACGCGAAGCTGCTGATCCTCGACGAACCCGCAGCTCCGTTGGATATTGCTCAAGAAGCCTTGTTGTACAAGCTTATCGAACGAGTGGCTGAGAAGGGCATCGCCGTGATCATGGCTAACCATGATTTGAACAGAACACTAAGACACGCAGACCAAGTGTTGTTGCTCGATAAAGGTGTACTTCAAGCATCAGGCTCAGCTGATCAAGTGCTTACCCCTGAGCAGCTAGAGTCCGTGTTCAACACCGAAGTCAAAAGTATCTCAGTCGACAATCAGACCTATCTTTTGTTTGGTTAAAAGACTAATTAGTTAAGCTGCTCATTGGGTTTAAGGCGAGTTAGTAAAGGAAGCAAATATGTTTAGATACATCCAAAGAAGAAGAATCAAAAAGGTGATTAAGTCATTGTCTGCAAAGATGGTGAAGAGCTACGGAAGCCGTGATTTCTTCTCTATTGGGCAGGTTGAAACAAGTTCTCGTGAGTTGAGTAAACGCCAACAACAGATTGCTTTAGCCTTGTTTGCGAATCCACAAGATCTTGCTGTTGAATTAGCTCCAACTATTCAGTTGCTGCGTAACGATGTGTCTAATGACTTCTTTGGCGGAGAAGACTACACAGCGCGAGATGTACTTAATCTATTGGGTGGCGGCGGTTGGAAGGGCGGTCGTATGGACGATGACATGTCACATCGCATGGGCATGCATAGCCGTTATTAAATATCTTCTTACTACCTAACGCCTTTATATCCCCAAAGCGGCTTAATCATAAAGCCGCTTTTTTATTCATTCCGAATAATGTTCCCTCAATCAACATAGAATACTGAAATGTCATAATTCGAAGCAACATCATCTATCTACAACGCATTTGTTTGAGTTGTGTGATGCTGATTCCTATCAATATAAAACCCGCTGTTATTGATAAAATTGACGTATATATTTTTCGTTGTTCTTTAAGTCAGAAACTATAAACCTTCGAATTACAGTGCTGGTTGGTTAGTAACCAATTGGTTTTGTGTTTAGGGTAAAATAATAGAGAGTGGGAAAGTGACAACAATAAATAATAATATTCTAAAAATAGCAGTGGGTATGGCTATGCTATCGAGTGTGCCGTCAGTGGCAAATGCTCATGGTTGGTCTGAGTTTCCAAGCGCGCGTCAGAACACGTGTTACGAGCAAGGCGGGATTTGGTCGGGTACACCACCTAATGCTGCGTGTGCTCAAGCAAAAGACATTTCGGGTTCATACCCGTTTGTTCAACGTAACGAGTACGCGAAAAATGTCCAAGATTTCAATAATATCAATGCTGTAAAAGCGGCGATTCCTGACGGCACGTTATGTTATGCCAACGATTCGCAAAAACGCGGCATGGGTGCGCCTCATACTGGTTGGACTCGTACCGAGCTAAATACTGGTACGTTTGAATATGTATTCAATGCGACAGCGCCACACAACCCTTCTTTCTGGGAGTTCTACCTAACGAAACCAAACGCGGACCTAAGCAAAGGCCTAGCGTGGGGAGACTTAGATCTTATCCAAGAAGAGGGTAACGTTCCGGTTAATGGCGGCAAGTACCGCATTAATGTCACTATTCCTTCAGACCGCTCTGGCGATGCGATTCTATTCGTTCGCTGGCAGCGTAATGATGCTGCGGGCGAAGGCTTCTATAACTGTTCTGACATCACTATCGCAGGTGGTACAACCCCTCCACCAGAGCCGGGTCCAGAACCCGATCTCGTACGTGGCGACCTATTCATTTCAGAAGGTTTTGGAACTCCACAAGCTGGCGACACCGTTAAGTACGATATCATCAACAAGTATGGTGAAGTAGCGCGAAGCTTCGACATCGTCATTGATGCTTCAAACGTTAACGATTGGGCTCGTTTGTTAGCTTCAGAAATTAATGGCTGGCACGAAGAGTTTAAAGATGGCGCGATCTTCATTGGTGACTGGCATGCTGAAATGCAGCACTACATGTACTTCCAAAACGATCCTTCACGTAACTTCTTCAACTCAAAAGATAGCCGTGCTTCTGGTCAGTTAACGTTGATTGATGGTGGCGACGGTGGTGTTGAACCATTGAAAGGTGACATCTACGAGCTAGTGAAGAGTGACAATGTAGTCAATGCTGGCGATAAGGTTGTGATTGCAACAAGCGAAGCCGCGACATTGACTCAAACTCAAGGTTCTTCAGTAAGCATCCAAAATAACGGCACGGCTTCTATCGTAGTTGATACCACTGGCATCACTGCAAACGAAACTTTATCGTTTATGGCTAGCTCGATTGAAAGCGACAGTGTTGAAACCTTCACTTTTGAAGTAATTGCCGATGACGGTGGCGTGACACCAGACCCAGATCCAACGCCGGATCCTGATCCGACTCCTGACCCAGACCCTACGCCAGATCCAGGTACGTGGGACTCATCAGCGACTTACCTTGGTGGCGAAGTCGTGACTTACTCGAACCAGTCATGGAAAGCACAATGGTGGGTTCAAGGTGGCACTAACCCTAAAGCGACTTACGAAAATGACAAATGGGGCGTTTGGCGTCCAGCCAACTAATCTTAATTAGCGTTAGTTAATTAGCGTTAGTTTATTAGCTTTAAAGTAATAACCAAGGCACCACACTTTTTGACGAGTGTGGTGTCTTTTTTAGCGTCTGCATTTGCGGTTTTGAATGTCATCAGCCTAGAAAAAGTGATTCAGGAACGGAGTCTTAATCACTCAGCACGGCTCTATAAGAAGATGAGAGTTATATAGAAAACAAGAGCTATATAACGTTTTTGTAGTGGCATAGTGAATTTGGCCACCTGATTAAGAGGTGATGTATGATCATCTCGATACTAAAACAGGTGACATTATGACTAAGCGTGAAAGACGCACCTTTAACTCAGAGTTTAAACTTGAATGCGCTCAGCTGGTGCTTGACCAGGGGCGTACCTACAAAGAAACCTGCGAAGCTATGGGCATTGGAAGAACCACGCTAGAAAGCTGGGTTAGGCAACTCAAGGCTGAAAGAGCTGGCAAGGCACCAAACACATCACCATTGACTCCAGAGCAAAGAGAAATCCGCGATCTTAAAAAGAAAATTAAACGTATTGAAGAAGAAAAGGAAATTCTAAAAAAGGCTACGGCTCTCTTGATGTCAGACTCCCTGAACGGTTCTCGATGATCGAGAAACTCAAGAAGAGTTATGCAGTAAAACGACTTTGCGAAGTGTTCGGGGTTCATCGTAGTAGCTATCGTTATTGGGTAAATCGAGACAAATCTCTGTCCTCAGAGCGTGTGCTTGTTCGTGCCGAAGTTCGCCGAGCTTATGAGCTGAGCAATGGTTCCGCTGGAGCGAGAACCATTGCTGACATAGTAACAGCGAGAGGTATTCCACTTAGTCGTTACCGAGCTAGTAAGCTCATGAAAGAACTAGACTTAGTCAGTTGCCAACTACCAAAACATACGTACAAAAAAACACAGCAGGAGCATGTTCATATACCTAACCGGTTAAATCGTCAGTTCGCGGTGACTGAACCGAATCAAGTCTGGTGCGGTGATGTGACCTACATCTGGACAGGACAGAGATGGTCTTATCTAGCGGTTGTGATTGACCTGTTCGCACGAAAAGTCATCGGTTGGGCAATGTCTAACTCACCAGATAGCGCTTTGACTGGCAAGGCGTTGAGCATGGCCTATGAGAGTCGCAGAAAGCCGTCTGGTGTCATGTTCCACTCGGATCAAGGTTGCCACTATACGAGTAAAAAATATCGTCAGTTGCTATGGAGATATAGAATCACTCAAAGTATGAGTCGTCGAGGTAACAGTTGGGATAACAGTCCTATGGAGCGTGTGTTCAGAAGCTTGAAAACGGAATGGGTACCAAAGAATGGTTATAGAAATTTTACAGAGGCGTACCAAGCAATAACGGATTACCTGGTTGGCTATTATAACCAGCATCGTCCACATCAATACAATGGTGGATTAACACCAAATGAATCAGAGCGACAGTTCTGGTTCCCTTATAAAACCGTGGCCAGTTTTACTTGACCACTACAGAGTTAACGGTATACACCGATAATGAAAGAGCGATCAGCCTGTATAAGAAGTTCGGTTTCGTGATTGAAGGAGAGTCCGCAGGGTTCGCTTTCAGAAATGGCGAATATGTGGCGGCTTATCATATGGCTCGACTGGTATAGCATTTAGCTACGATTAACACACAGCTACGATTAACACAGTTAGAATTAACTGACAGATAATAAAACGCCACGTTATTTAAACGTGGCGTTTGCTATTTTGGTGCGCTGGTGCTTTAAAGAGCTACAGCCATAACCTTAGTTCAGTCGTAAACTTAGTTAAGCCGTTAGTGGCTCAAGGTTCGCAGGACGGTAGTGTACAGATTTTAGTACTTTACCTTGGCGAACTGTCTTGCCTTCCGATACGAAATCTTCCGCACACTTAGCGATGATGTATTCGCCTTTTTGAACCGCCATCAGCTTGATGTTCTGCTCAGCATAGAAAGCTTCTGTTTCAGCATATTCAGTTTCGTTGCGACATACTTTGCTCATGTTGCTTGAGTGTACTTCGTCCCAGCAAGGTAAGAAGTCAATTGAGCGGTTTTTAGAAATATTCAACAGTAGGTCGATCAGGTAGCTGATTGCTAGGTTGTCTTCAACCTTAGCTTGGCCAAGGTGAACCAGACGTCCCATCAAAACATAAACGCTGTCTACGATAGCGTCCGCTTGTTCGATTTTAGAGTCAGCTTCTGCAAGTTCTGTTAGCTCTTCGATCGCTAGAGAGGTATGTAGCGTATCGCCTTTTTCGTCCATTGTTTCAGGAGCAGCAACCGGCAGATCAAAAGTACTGCGGAACTCTTCAATGTCGCGGTAAAGGTGATCGTAGATTTCTTGGTTTAGTTGAGAAAGGTTCATTTTCCTATCCATTCTGTTTCGTTAATGGATTATTTTACCAAAGCTAGGAATAGGGTGCTAACGCAAAGTCGAAGAAGTCGACTTTTATTCATTGGACCAATGAGGTATTTTGCATACAAACCAATTGATTATTATGTTTTTTTACACTTTACTCTTCTTAATATACCAAATATTAATGTTGCCATTAACTTCGGCTGCAGTGGGATCCCAGTTATGAACCAAGCCAGTGAAAGCGAAATTGTTATATGTCGCTTGTATCAAATCACCAATGATTACCGGAAGGGCTTCGATATTCAGATCGCTCAGCTGCTTATTATGGGGCTTGAACGCTTCAACCTTGATATTGGTATCTTATCGAAAGTCGATGGCAATACTTATGTTGTTGAACATTGTGTTACGCCTGAAGGGGTAGAACTCAATAGCGGTGACACTTTTGATTATCGTTCAACCTATTGCGAAATTACCTGTAAATCGATTGGTCCTATCTGTATTGAGCATTGTGGCAAACACGATAAGTATGCGAAGCATCCTGCTTACCAGTCTTTTGGCTTGGAGTCTTATATTGGGGTTCCCATTTTCGTTAATGATGAGCTTTATGGCACCTTAAACTTTTCAAGCCCAGCACCCTATCATCGTGAGTTCAAAGAGTTCGATGTCGACGTGATGAGACTAATGGCATCATGGATCGAAGTGGAGCTGGTTAGAAGGCAGCAAGAACGAAAACTCAAAGAGTTGAATGAGAAATTGGAGTATCAAGCTCTGTATGATCCTCTGACACACTTGCCAAATAGACGTTGCTTGTTTAAAACGTTGAATGCGGAAGTGGAGCAGTTAAAAGGCTCTTTAGGAAAGGGAACCTTGGCGGTTGTCGACATCGACTTCTTTAAACAGGTTAACGACATTTACGGTCACCAAATGGGCGATGTTGTATTAAAGAAAGTGGCGAGCGTGCTGAACAATAACACTCAAAAGGGTGAGTTTGTGGCGCGTTTTGGTGGTGAAGAGTTCATTCTTTGGTATCCAAATAAAACACCAAATTATGTTGAAGATAAGTTCATGACTCTTTTGCAAGAGATGAAGAAAATCACACTGGATCGAAAGCCTGTCACTATATCAATTGGTGCGTGTCATTTTGAGTTGAGTACAGGGGATACCAAAGGGGAAAGGATGTCGGCGTTAGATAAGCTCATCAAAGTTGCCGATGAGTGTCTGTACATTGCGAAACAAAATGGACGAGATCAGTTCATTTCTCGTCCATATCATCAAGAGCGCTCAGGAATATGAGCCATCATGTTAGCGATTAACTGAACTATTAGCTAAACAAGTAAGGGAACAGTTTACGACGCTCTTCTGGCGTTAAAGACTCAACTCTTGCGATGTTGGTGTCTGGGATCGCTTCAGGGTTAGGGTAGTGCTTCAGTACCTTTTCCATGCTTGCTTCACGAATCAAATGGTAAACAGGGTATGGAGAGCGATTCGTTAGGTTTTCATCGTCTTCTGGATCCGCACCACCAAAGCAATAGTCAGGATGGAACGTTGCCACTTGGTAAACGCCTTCCCAGTCTTGCTGTTTGATCAACGCTTCAACCCAATCAATGAACATGTTGTAGTCGAAGAAGTCTTGCAGCATGTTAGGAACCACCACTAAAGTCGTCTCTAATTCAGCAACTGGCGTATTATCTAACTCTACGAAATGCGTCATGATGTCTTCCAGTAACGCTTCTTCCGTATTCGCTTCACTCACAAAGATCTTAATCTGTTTATTACGTTGTGGCTTGGCTGCGAATGGGCACAGGTTTAGGCCAATAACGACATCCTCTAACCACTGTTTTACTTGGTCGTGGATGGTTTGAAGATCTGTGCTTTGAGTGTTCGACATAACAGGTTCCGAAATGAAATTTTGCGTAGGATATCAGAACGGACGTCAATCAAAAGCAATAATTGAGTTACAACCTTAGTCGTACTTATGCTTGTGCGAGTTTAGAGGCCGATACTTGAAGTTGTTTTAATTGGTAGACCCAAGCAAATATCGCAACATAGAAGATTGAACCGCCCGCAATCACGCCATTCCAACCGAACAGTTGCCAGCAATACAAGAGTAAGAAACCACCTAAGCTCCCGCCTATGTAATAGTGTACTAAGTAAAGAGCGGTTGCCGTTGCCTTAGCGCTCGGTGCTTTTTGACTTACCCAAGAGTAGGCAAGGGTATGGGCGAAGAACGCGCCGCCACTAATCAATAACAAGCCTGCTAGCATGAACGGAACTTTGTCGACTGCAGAAATTAGCATTCCGATTAAGCTAATACACACGCCCATCAATATTCCGCTTAACGGGTCAAAGCGAAGTGTCCATTTGTTGGAGAGCTTAGAGCTTACCGTACCGGCCAAGTAACATAGGAATATCAGTGAAGCTAAACCAACGGGTACCGAGTGAGGTTCGGATACTAGCCTAAAGCCCATTACAGAGTACAGGTTAACAAACAGCGCGAAGTTAGCACCACCAATCAACATGGCAAGCCACAAGGTACGGTTTCTTAAGTGCATTACAACGGAGCGGTTGTGATGAAAGAACAGCCCTTTTTGAGGTTTGAAGTTCTGTTGGTCAGGTAGGCGATAGGAAATAAAGAGTGCACCAAGCAATGAACCGACAACGAAAAACAGTACAGTTGCATGCCAATCGAAATAGTCTGTAATTAAGCCGCCTAATACACGTCCGAAGATTCCACCCAATGAGTTGGCCGCAATATAACCTCCAATCGCGACAGCAAAGGCTTTGGGTGTTAACTCCTCAACCATATAGGCAACCGCCACACCAGCAAACGCCGCCACAGCGATGCCCATAAATGCGCGGGCAATAACGAGTTGCAACAAGGTAGTCGTGAACACCATGCTTAACCCTATTAATGGGATAGCGAACAGACTGAACAGAATAATGGGTTTACGACCAAAGGTTTCAGAGGCAATTGCCCAAGGTACCAAGCTAATCGAAAGGCCGAGTGTTGTAGCAGCAAATAACCAGTTGATTTGAGTTTCAGATACTTGGAAGTGCTCCGCCATGTGCGGCAAGATAGGCTGAAAGAGGTAAAGGTTACAGAAAATGATAAATGAACCAATCGCCAATGATTGGGTGATACGTTTGTATTGAGGACTGCCTTTATCAAACATTGACGTTGTGCCTGCGCAAGTTAGTAAGCTATTTGTGAACAAGTTATCAGTACAGATGCGATTAAAGAAATATATTAAAAATATCACCTCTATATATTAAATATATCACCATGCTTGAATCAAAACCTCTTCGACACTTTCTGGCCGTTGCTCAGTTTGGTAATTTTACTCAGGCGGCCAAAGCGCTGCATATCGCACAGCCTGCATTGAGTATCTCCATTAAAAAACTAGAACAGACACTAGAGTTGATTCTATTTCGTCGAGGCGATAAATCCGTCACTTTAACGGAGGAGGGCAAAGTACTGTTTGAGCATGCAAAGCGAATCGCCCAGCAGTTTGATGATGCTCAGCTCGCGATGAATGAACTAAAGGGGCTAGAAAAAGGCGAGGTTCGATTAGGCGCTCCAAGTATGATGGGCAGTTACTTTTTCCCCCAAGTAGTGATGGCATTTAAAAGCCAATACCCAAACCTAAAGTTGACCTTGATTGATGCTGGCACCGCATCGATTCGTGAAATGCTGTTAAACGGCGAACTCGATATTGGCGTAATTAATCATGAGAACGTTCCAGATGATTTGGAAACGGATCATCTGTTAAGTTCTGAGATGGTCGCCGTTGTCGGTAAGGAGCATCCGCTAGCACAACAGCCTTCGATGACCTTTGAAGAATTCTTTGCTCAAGAGCTGATCATGTTTAAATCGGGCTATTTCCACCGCGATTTTATTGATGCGACCTGTAAGAAGTACGATCTTGATATGACCATTGCGTTTGAAACCAACTTGCTCCCGATGATTCTTTCTATCGTTAAACAAGAGTTTGCGATCACCGCGCTGTTGAGCTTAGTGACGGAATATGAGAAAGACGTGATAGGCGTGCCATTTAAAGACCCTGTAAAACTGAATCTATCGTTGGCCTGGAGAAAGGAAGGGTATTTGTCGAAAGCTGACAGAACCTTTATTGATTTCGTTAAGCGGTATGTGTGATTTAGTAAGATTTAAATAAACAAAGCCCGAACATCCTAGATTGGATATTCGGGCTTTGTTGTATAGAAGTATGACTGGCTCAGAGCACGTTAGGTGTTCTTTGAGTTATACATCTTATCGAAGTTCTTCTGATTCCAGCCGACCATCACTTGATCGCCGATTTTAAGCACGGGGATAGAACGAGCACCCATCGCTTGTAATTCTTTACGACCACGCTGCATCTTTGCATTCGTCAGGCGGTAAACAATTTTCTTAGAGTCTAAATACCTTTGGGCATCTTTACAGTGCGGGCATTTGTCTGCGACGTACAATACAACACGTTTCATTTTTTCATTCTCTTGGTGAATCTCGCTAAAGTGTAACGAATCCTAGGTGATTAAAAAAGTGTGATCAGTTACACTATGCGGCTCAATTTTCAAGACCACAACGTATTGTCGTGGTGTAACTTGTACGGTCTTTCAGCATGCATCCTTCTTTACGCTATATTCAAGGCTATTCTAAGCACATTCTTGATCCTGTTACTCAACTTGTAGAGTCGGGTAAATTGGTGCCTTGGTTTGAAGCTCGCTACCCAAAGAATCATGAAATAAAAAGCGAGAAAGCCCTGTTTGACTATGCGATTGAGATAAAAAATCGCTACATGAAAAAAACACCACCGATCAGCAAAGTGATTTACGACGGCAAGATACACCTAATCAATAATGCGTTAGGTCTGCATTCTTACGTTGCTAAGAATCACGGTGGAAAGATCAAATCAAAGAATGAAATTCGTATCGCCAGTGTTTTTAAAAATGCACCAGAACCTTTGCTAAGAATGCTGGTGGTACACGAACTGGCGCATATCAAAGAGAAAGAGCACGACAAAGCCTTTTACCAACTATGCTGTCACATGGAACCGGAATATCATCAACTTGAGTTGGATGCCCGTTTATTCATGATGTATTTAGATTTAAAGAAGTAGCCCAATGAGCCAATCACAAAATAGAACGACGCTAAGCCTGTCGAAAAACAGCACTTCATCAGCAAAAACAAAAGACAACCAAGCTGATGTTAAGCCAAGTACAGCTAAGCCAAGCAGCGACAAGCGTATTTCTACAAAGAACACATCTGATAAAAGCCGCAAGAATAGTGCACCTAAAGGCGCGGGCAATAACAAAGCAAAGCGACCTTTTGCAAAAGATAGCAGAGGTAAACCGGGTACCAATAAAGGATCATCGAATAAGGGTTCTTTCAATAAAACGGCTTTTAACAAGAACGCAGCTCAGAAAAGACGCTCGGCTGAAAAACCTCAAGGTGGATTACACCCAAGAAACCAGCACACTGGCCGCTATAACTTCGAGTTACTAGTTGCAGCCTTGCCTGAGCTAAAAGAGCATCTGATCAAGAATCCGGTTGGCGAAGACACCATTAATTTCTCTGATCCATTGGCCGTTAAGCTACTCAACAAAGCTTTGTTGGCGCATCACTATGGCGTTAAACATTGGGATATTCCTGCTGGTTACTTGTGCCCGCCAATTCCTGGTCGTGCAGACTACATTCACAGAGTGGCCGACATCCTTAATAGCGATGGCCAAGGTGAACCCTATAACCACGCGTCTGTGAAAGCATTAGATATTGGTGTCGGTGCAAACTGTATCTACCCAATCATTGGTGCGACAGAGTATAAGTGGCGTTGTACAGGGACAGATGTTGATTCAGTCTCCATCAAAACAGCGAACTTCATAGCGGAAAGCAACCCTAATCTAAAAGGTAAGATCCGCGCTCGCCTACAAGCTGACTCTGAATCTATCTTTAAGGGCGTGATTAAGGATAATGAACGTTACGATGTCACTATTTGTAACCCGCCATTCCACAGCTCTCTTGAAGAGGCTGAAAAGGGGTCACAACGTAAACTGGATAATCTAGCGGCGAACCGTGCTAAGAAAGCCGGTCAGTCGTTCAAGCCAGAAATGAATAAGAAGCCAGTTAAGTTAGATAAATCAACTAAGCAAGATAAACCAACCTTAAACTTTGGTGGTCAAAAAGCCGAGCTTTGGTGCCCAGGTGGTGAAGCCGCTTTCATTATGAAGATGGCGAGAGAGAGTCAACTTTTTGCTACTCAAGTTTTGTGGTTTACGACATTGATTTCTAAGAAAGATAACGTCGATATGGTTCGTTCAGAGCTTGGCAAGCTTAGAGCTAAACAAGTGAAAGTCGTCGAGATGTCACAAGGCCAGAAGGTAAGTCGCTTTATCGCATGGACCTTTATGGACGATGAGCAAAGACAAGAGTGGATCGCGCTAAAATAGCGGCTGCACTTAGTTAAGATATTAAGCTGAAATACGGACGGGCTTGTTGTTAACGCAACAAGCCCGTTTTTTTTGTGTTTTGCATATAACCTAAGCAGAAAGCAACTCATCTAACTTACTCTGATATTTCTTCTCTAGAGCACTGTTACCTGCTTTGTTTTCGAGATCGACCAAGATTTTAAGCGATGGAATTTGATAGCCATAACGCTGGTGGAATTTGAATAAACGAAGCCTAGCGTCGTTGTAATCGGCGTCACTCACTTCAATTTTTGATAACTGTAGTATCGATTTTACGCGGTTTGGATCGTGGTCAATCGCTCTGCTGAAGTAGTACTTCGCTTGGTCGGTATTGCCAGCCTTAAATGCGCAAAACGCGGCGTTTTCATAACTTGCAGACACCAAGTAGTAGTAGGGTTGGTCGATGGCGCGATTGAAGTAATTATCGGCTTGTTCGTATTCGCCCTGTTTACACAAGAAGGTACCGTAGTTGTTCAATACATTGCCATTTCTTGAATCAAGACTGAGTGCTTTGCGGTAAGTGCTTCTCGCTTCATCTACTTCACCCACTTGTTCGTAGTAATGCGCCATTGAAAGCCGAGCACGGTAGTAGCTAGGTGCGTGTTTAATCGCGAGCTCAAGGTTTTCACGCGCTCTCACCATATTGCCTTGTCCCATATAGCCCAAACCTAATTCGATTCGAGATTCAGACATCGCGATAGGATCACTTTCAATCTTTGGCGGTCCTTCAGTGACAGAGACACAACCGGCCAAGGAAAGCGAGGCAAGTAGTACCACACTTGATAACGAAAGAGGGCGGGACAACGAAATCGGATTTGAAAATGATGGCTTGGCAGGCATGTGAAGCTCCTTATGAACACCAACCCATCATATGAAATCAAACCCATTGAAGTCGTAAATCTATCATGGAATGCGACCCACACACCATAAAAAAACCGCGTCCAATTCGTCGTTTTATCAACAACATACTGAACACGGTTTATGTGTTTGTGAATCGGAAGAAAGAACTTAATCGTCTTTGGTAAAGTTGTCTTCGCTGAAATGATCCAGATCGTAAGGCGTTTGTTGGTAAACGCAGTAGTTTAGCCAGTTTGAGAACAACAAGTGTCCGTGGCTGCGCCAGCTTGCAACCGGTTTGTTGTCTGGATTGTTATTCGGGTAGTAGTTGATTGGTATCACAGGCTCCATGCCTTCACCCAAATCTCGAATGTACTCATTGTGAAGTGTGTGAGAGTCGTACTCAGGGTGACCCGTTACAAACACGTTTCGCTTATCTTTGGTTGCTGCTAGGTATACGCCTGCAACATCAGAAGTCGCAAGAACATCAAGGTCAGTATGTTCCGCTAAGTACTCTTGAGAGAAGTCCGCATAGCGAGAGTGCGGAGCCAAGAATGTATCGTCGAAGCCACGTAAAATAGGGTGGTATGGGTTATGTATCTCGTGGTTGTAAACACCAGACAGCTTCTCTTTACGAGTGCGTTTTGGCAAATCATAGAGTAATTTCAAACCAGCCTGAGCTGCCCAACACACGTATAGCGTTGAAGTAACGTGCTTGTTTGCCCATTCCATGATGGTTTTCAGGTGATCCCAGTAGATCACATCTTCAAATTGAACCAAGCCAAGCGGCGCACCAGTGATGATCAATCCATCAAAGTTTCTTTCTTTGACCATTTCAAATTGGCGGTAGAAGTTATCAAGGTGTTCAGTCGGTGTGTTTTTACTTGGTCGGTCATCAATGCGCAGCAGCTCTACATCCACTTGCAATGGGCTGTTCGATAGTAGGCGTAAAAATTGAGTTTCAGTTTCAATCTTCTTCGGCATTAGGTTGAGGATCAAGACTCGAAGTGGACGAATTTCCTGTGTCGATGCTCTTGATAACGGCATAACGAAGATGTTTTCTTCACGAAGAACATCGGATGCTGGCAATTGGTCTGGAATGCGAATAGGCACAGCTTTCTCCCTAAGCTAGATATGTAGACGTCTATACATCTAAATCTATAGTAGTTTGATACGCTTGTCGATATGCAAAATGGATAGATGTAAATTATTTGTGTTTTCTATCAGAAGCAATCCACGCGCTTCGAGGGGAGTCTCATTGTATTCAGTGATTGTCTGAGTCGTGTGTAAGTACTTGGTTTTCGTATGCTGAGCAGAGGCAGTTATCAGAGCAACTCGTTACTATTTACGATAAACTCATGTTTTCAAATTAGCCTGTACAGTGACAGATGAAGTTAATACTCATTCGAGGGTTGCCCGGTTCTGGCAAATCAACAAAAGCAAAAACCTACGATGCATTGCATGTCGAAGCCGATATGTATTATGTGAATGAGCAAGGTGAGTACCATTTTGATCCTAGGCAGCTGCAACAAGCTCATGAGTGGTGTCAAAACACAGCTGAAAACGGCTTAAAGCAAGGGTTTAATATGGTTGTTTCGAACACCTTTATTAAGCATTGGGAAATGAAAGCCTACCGCCAACTTGCACTCAAATATAAAGCAGAATTAATTATCGAAGTGTGCCGAGAGCAATATGGCACTATTCACGACATTGAACCTTCAGTAATTAAGCGTATGGCGAAAGACTGGCAAGAATAGCCTCGTTCTTCTTCTGCTTGCGTGGCTGAATGGCAAATAGAATTAAATTAATAGAACAACTTCAAGGTAACGATTGAAATGGCAAAGCGCTCTGTTGTGGTCGACATGACTTCTTATGGTATCTATTCCACATGGGATTCAAAATCTAAAGATCTTCCAAAAATCCAAGAGTTCACCACCACCGTTGATGCTGAAATCGACGTAGAGTTTGGCTATATCCTGAATATCAAAAAAGCCAAAGGTGAGAAGATCCGTTACTGCATTTATCACCCAAACATCACCACAGACAAAGGTGAAGTGCTCGAACCGTTTGGTGGTGAGGAGTATGTCGGTAACAATGACTGGGATTTCTACTTAGGTGACACTATCTGGGCTCCTGTCTCGAACAAGCTAGGAAAGTGGCGCATGACGGTTGAGCTAAAAGGCAACATCATCGCCGACAAGACATTCGACCTAGTAGCAAAAGACGAAGGCCAATTCTGGAAGCGTAGAGGGTTTTAGGTTCGACCTTCTATGTTCACCTAAACAACAAAAAGCCGAGCATCGTGATGATGTCTCGGCTTTTTTCATTGTGCTAGATAGAAGTGACTACCTAACTAATGGATTCGATTATTGCGTTACGTAAGCCACAACAAACTCAGTGATTGCGACCATGTCTTTCACTGCAATGTACTCTTCAGTGGTGTGAACTTTCGCCATACCAGTAGAAAGGTTAACTGTTGTCAGGCCTTTTGCGTTGAAGTTGTTTGCATCGCTACCGCCGCCAGTGCGTTTAGTGTTCGCTGTGACGCCAAGCTTCTCAAACGCCGATTTGATAGAAAGAATGTGCGGATGATCGTCTGCAATAACGAATGCATCGTAAGCACGAGTTGATTCGATTTCTACTTCAGCGCCGAACTGCTTAGCACTTTCTTGGAATGTAGAGATCATATGTTCAACTTGAGCCGTTAGCTTTTCGCCGTTTAGAGAACGTGCTTCAGCCACGACTTTAAGCTCTGGCATTACGATGTTAGTTGCTTGACCACCTTCAACAATACCAACGTTTGCTGTCGTTTCTTCATCGATACGAAGTAGGTTCATCTTAGTGATAGCGTCTGCAGCAACTTGAATTGCGCTGATGCCTTCTTCTGGTGCTAAACCAGCGTGAGCAGGGCGACCTTTGATTTTAGCAACAATCTTCTGCTGGCCAGGCGCTGCGTTTACGATAGTGCCAATTGGACCGCCTGTATCAAGTACGATTGCGTGCTCAGATTGAATGTAAGACATATCGAAGTTCAAAGAGCCGAACAGACCGCCTTCTTCGAATACAGTAAATGCAATCTCGATAGTTTTGTGCTCTTGTCCTTCAGCTTTAATGCAACGAACCGCTTCCATGATAGCTGCGATACCAGACTTGTCGTCACCACCTAGAATTGTGTTGCCTTTTGAACGGATGATACCGTCTTCGATGATTGGCTCAATGCCGATGCCTGGCGTTACTGTGTCCATGTGGCAGCTGAACACTGTGCTACCTGGAAGAGTGCCATCTAGACGAGCGTAGATGTTGAAACCATTAGACACTTCTTCAGGAACCGCCAGTTTGTGAACTTCAAAACCTAGTTCACCGAGTTGCTCAGCCAAAGCTTCAGCAATCGCTTTTTCGTTACGAGATTCACTATCAATTTTCACTAGATCGCAGAAATGTTCTACAAGACGTTGTTCATTAATTTGGGTCATTGTTAATTCTCATTATGCTTCCGCTTGTTCAAAAAGAAGCCGCGGAGGTAGGAACAGGAAAATCACTATAACGCCAATGAGGTAGATGATTGTCTGAGTTAAATCAAGAAAGTTGCCTGATTATTCTAATTAATGAGAAAAACCCAATTCAGATCCACCAGTGCGCAGGATTTTAATCTGTATATCTGTCGGGTATAATGTTTGACCGCTCTTAAAAAAACGTCAATAAAATTGGAATTCAATCAATAATGGCCCTGATAAATGAATAGAAACAATGTGTTAGGTTCATTCCTTTTCGTGGTGCTGATGAGTATTGTGCTGGGGCTGTATTTGCTCTATCCAACTTATGACGACGATTTAAAGCATATTCGCCCTGAAAACCCGAGTGTTTATAGTCCAGAGAAAGAGTTATCACTCTCTCAATATGGATCTGCGTTGATCGATATTCTCGATGTATCTCGCGGTGACCCTAATTTAGCTTCCCAACAACTTGAGGCTCTCCAAGCCAAGTTCCCAGACCAAGATAAAGCCATCTATCGTGCTTACGAATTGATGATTTTGTCCAACCTCGCGCAACATAAGTTGGATACCGAAGCGGTTTCCGAATACGTCAGGCAGATTAAAGCACTCGCACAACACGAACATATGGGTTGGCTAAAGGCCCAATCTCTCGTTGAATTAGCGATCGAATACATCAGTAAGGGTGAGCTAGCGGAATCTGAAATCCAAATCAGAGCAGCGATAGATATCGCAGAATCGCTCCACTATGAAGAGTTGTTGATTAAGGCCTATAACACGGCTGGTGTCATCAATAACATCCGCAATGACTTTCCTGAAGCTCAATACTTTTTCCATAAAGGTTTAGACCTTGGTAAGAAGTACCCTCATCACATCTACAACAGCAAGTTAGTGTCAAATATGGCACTGCTTTATATCTATTTGGAAGACTGGCCTAAAGCGCTCAAGCTGATTAAAAGAGCCAAAAAGCTCTATTACAAGAGTGGACTACTCGAAGCGTCTACCATCGGCGTGCTGCATGTGAATGAGTCTTTTGCTTATCTGCGCAGTGGTGATTTAGTCAAAGGCCGAGAAGCATATCAAAGTGCGGCTAAGCTAAATGGCGATAACGTGAGTGAACGATACAAAATCATCCTATTAAAAGCAGAGAGTGATGTGTTGTTGGCGGAAAAGAACTTTGAGTCAGCACGACAAGTCGCAAACTTGTGTCTTAGATACCCAGGCGTGGACAAATACACACTTCAATTGGGGCAGTGTTACCTAAATAGAGCCTTAGCGAACATTGGTTTGAACCAAGATAATTTTGTTTTTGCTGATCTAAAGCGATCGTCTGCAATGTTCGATGTTGTGGGGACTCGCAGCTGGAAGGTCCTCGGCTTAAGAACACTTGCTGAATACTATGATTCAAGAGGCGACAGCGAGAACGCACTTCGCTACTTCAAGCTCTATTACAAGGGTAATAAAGCGCTGCTATTTGATAAGCGCCAGAGTGATATCTTTTTACTCGAGCAAGATTTCGCTACGGCATCATTAGCTCAAGAAAACGAACTGCTTAACGCAGAAAAAGAGTTGGGTGAGCTGACATTAGATAAGCAGCAATTACGGAATCGAATCGTCGTCGCTTTGGGTATCATGGTGATGATAAGCGCCACGTTACTATTGATAAGGTTACGCTCGATCCAGAAGACCAACAAAGAACTACTTAAGCAATCAACAAGATGCGAACTGACAGGCTTATACAATAGGCGTTACTTAGAGCAACGGTTAACTCAGCCGATGCCACATCATTTGTCGTCGTTTGGGTATACGCTCGCTATTCTAGATTTAGACCGCTTCAAACAAGTTAATGACACTTATGGCCATGATATTGGTGACCAAGTGCTGGTGGAAGTCGCTAAGCGTTTAGAGAAAATCTTATCAACAAACGATGTAGTGGCAAGATGGGGTGGGGAAGAGTTTGTTTTGTTGCTGTCTGGTTCCATTGATCCTGAGCAACAGTTGAACGTTATCCGTTTAGCTATTTCTGAAACACCCATTGATACGCACTCCGGCTCTTTAGACCTAACCACATCGATAGGAGCGTCGATTGGTATTGTTCATGAGCAACTCAATCAAGATACTTACAAGAAGTACCTCAAAGCCGCGGATGATGCACTATATCAAGCGAAAGAGTCGGGTAGGAATCAAGTCATCATTGCTGAAAGTTAATCGCTAATCTGGAAACAAAAAGCCATTCTGATCTTCGTGAGATAAGAATGGCTTCTGGAACACTCTGAGATCGCTAATATCAAAATTTGAGTGAGAAGTGGGGTTTACTTAGCGATATGTCGAGTTTATCTATATCAACATTTTCTAAATGAGTTACTTAGCGACACCTTGAAGCATTTCAACCAATTCTCCTTCTGTCGCTGGTTCGCTAGCGAGTTCAATCACAGCCGAAGCTCCTCCCTTTAACATGTAGGCTTGGGTTCCGCAGTGGTCATAGTGGAACCATTTACCATCTACACATACGTCGGTATAACATCTTGGGTCTTGTTTAAGTTCCATATCAATTTCCTTATTAACATTTGCCTAACGTTTTTCAGACTAGTTGATCACAAATCTAGGTAAATTGATCTAAATCAATCTAGAGTGTAATTGATGATTTAATTATCAAAATAAGAGAGGTGTGTCTAGCGAAGGAGCGACCTCTCGTTGGGCACTGCGCTCAAAGGTCGTGATTCTGGTTGGCAACTCTCGCTCTTTTGCTTGCCAGGTGATGCTTTTCTACATACGCTAGCTACTCTCTTAATCCCTATACAGACTTGATTGTGTTGGAAAATGACTAATATCTTTATCGTTGTAATTGTTCTGGTTGTGTTCTTTTACTTTATTCAAAAGTATGTGGTGAAACACGATGACACCAAAGACCACGCTTATCAGAAGAAAGGCGCGTTGATGTCGGCGCAACAGGCGACATTCTATAATGCGCTAAAATCAGCTGTGGGCAACCATGGGGAAGTGTTTGCTAAAGTCAGCATGTCGAACGTACTTGTTCCTGCTAAGACGAACAATAAGAAGAATTGGTTTATCGCCAACAACAAGATCTCACGTAGTTACTTCGACTTTGTTGTTTGCGACCCGCGAACGCTAGAGCCCCGCGTTATTATCGAACTTGATAACGGCAAAGAGCTCAATAAAGGGAAAGTCGATCGCGAAAAGCTACTAATTCACGTGTGTAAATCGGCAGGTTTACCTCTGATTGGTGCATCTATTAAACACAGCTACCAAGTGAGCCGTTTGAAGAGGTTACTGGCAGCACACATCGATTTAATCGAGCCATCAAAAGAAGTGCGATTTTGTAAGAAGTGTGGTAGCCCAATGATCATCAAACTGGCAAGCCAAGGCGATTACAAAGGCCGACGCTTCTTCACTTGTAGCCGCCAGCCAAACTGCACCTATACCGAAAACTACAACGTTGTATTCGATGTTGAAGAATAGTTGGTATCGATAGTAATGCATCCGGTTGGACTCCATTCAATCGCTTGGATACGAATAAGTTATACAAACTAAAAAGCCGAGCATTGATTATGCTCGGCTTTACTAATATTAAGTGGATTGGTTTAGACTAAAACGCGTAACGCATACCGAGCTGTAGCTCATCTTCGTCGTTATCGCCTTGCCCACCTTCGCCCTCGTCTAACATGTTAAACTTATAACTACCAAAGAAGGCCACATCGCCAATATAACGTGCGTATTCTAGACCGATAAAGTTAATGTCGTAATCTGCAATATCGTCAGCTTCAAAGTAGCTGTAGGTCAGGTTGACGGTGTTGACACCAAACGAGTATCCCAAGTAAGCATCGGCAGAATCGTAGTCTGAATCTTTTACGCCTAGACCTGAAATACTACCAAATTGATAGAGTGCGGCGAACCAAACCCCCTGATCGTTGGTGTACTTAACCGCACCAATATAGGCATCAGAAGTTTCTGTATCTGTCCCAACGCCATAGGTTTCATCACTTGACGCATAACCGACGCCAATATCTAACCCAATCGAAGTGCTGCCGGCGACAACTGCACCGAAGCCGTCACTTTGTGCTGATTCACTATCTGAATTGAAATTGCCATCAATTTGAAAGGTGATGTTGTCGCTTGTCAGTTCATAACGTAAAACATTTTTTGCTCGATCAGCAGTCGACACCGTGTATTCATTGATATAGCCGCTGAAGGTTTCAGCCATATCCGTCCAATCGGTTAAGTAGGTAACGGCATTATTTTGGTGGCCATAATAGACGTTACCGTGATTGGTTTGAACACCCGTATATAAGAATCGAGTGTTAATGCCGATATCATCTGATGCGCCATCTTCAGACTCTGTTAGTTCGAATTCATATTTCCCAAAAAAGGAAACATCGTCCGACGCTTATTGTGTGCCATCGACACTTAAGCGGACACGTGATCTATCACTATAGGTGCTACTATTACCAGCACTTTTATTCGCATCAGAGAAATTCCCTCGAACTTCTGCGCGGCCGCCGATATTGAATACTGTTTCATCTGTCTCATAAATGGTCGCCGCCGATACGGCAGATGTCGATAGTATGCTCACCACTGCAATGGCGATATGTGATTTTTTCATAATTTATTCCCTATTTTTCACACTTGTATTTATCGCAAACCATAAATTCACGTATAGCATTGAATTTAGATTATTGATTCCTACAGGTTATGAATATAGGCGCGCTTTACCATTATGCAAATTTCATTATGTATTACTGTGCTGTATGTATTCAAAATAGCTATGATGTGTGGGGTTGGGTTTTGAATTGCTTATAGATTGTTGCTCTTGAGGGAGATTAATTGTAGCTGATGTTTTTCGACTATAGAGTGCTATCGTATTTATGTATGTTGGTAATAACCCGGCCACTTTATATGAAAAATCCGAATTTAGTCATTGCGGCCTAGTAATTCGATGACGACGATTACAAAATCGTGGTGATTTTTATGAATGATGTATTTCAGTGAGTTACAAAGCCTCTGCGTGCCTTTCACTTATAATGATCAAAATACTACGGTAACCCAATGGGCAAGCAAAATTTTTGACACTAAATATAGGCATTGATCTATACCTGTATGGTTACTGTAAAGGCCAAGAAAAACGGTATAGACAACAAAAATCCCAAATTGAACACATTAGGTTAGTTAATTGGTTGTCATCAAGGATTAGAATTTTTTCTAACTAAACTTTGTTTTTCAGCGGTTTGACGATAATCTGGGTGTAAAATCGACATGTTGTTATGTCTTTGATTGCAAAGTGAGCAAACGAATCGCAAGATGCCAGTTAATACTTGCACCATCTGTTTATCATGGATATCATCGTTGGCGTTCTAAGGGAATGCGTCCGTAGCTCAGTTGGTTAGAGTACCGCCTTGACATGGCGGGGGTCGGTGATTCGAGTTCACTCGGACGCACCATTCCTTATTTGTTTTTATTGCATAACTATTGAGTTTGTCACAATGGTAGTAATAAGAAACTAGAACATCGCCCGCTTAGCTCAGTTGGTTAGAGTACTTGCATGACATGCAAGGTGTCACTGGTTCGAGTCCAGTAGCGGGCACCAAATTCGTTCTTTCTGAACAAGCAAAAAGCCCACCTAGCGTGGGCTTTTTTGTGTCTGCGTTTCTGGAAAGTACCTTAAATAGCATCATTCTTGTCTGCCTCCCCGTTGAATAATTATTGGATGAGCTAAGTGACTCATATCTCTCAAACTCGATTTGTGACCGCGTGGTGACCATGCTGTGACAACCTTCTAAGCATCTACAGTTTGGAGTAACAGAACATTTAAGAAATAGTCATCAGCACATTTTTAAAAAGAATGCTCTCGTTAATCTGAGTCTGGTGCGGTTTGAAGGGTCCAGCAATACGGTTAATGCAAAACTACTATAGAACTTAGGCTCAAGTTATCAACGTTAACTTTGTGCGGCCAGTGAAGTGGGTGTGCAACAAATTATAGTGTTCTTGTTAACGGGTGATGGCTGATGAGTTATTTCAAGGTGAACTAGGCGCCAGTTGTAGGTGAGGGTAGATTCAAGCAGAGTATAGAAATGTTCAAAAATGGGAAATAGAAAAGAGCCAAATAAACATGGGTTCATTTGGCTCTTTTTTGAGTAGCTCTCATTAATGCAATTGCTTCAAAGAAAAACTGATCCGTGATTGCATTGCAATCAACAGCCAACTGGCATCTCGATTATTTGGTTTGTCTTTACATAGATGTAGTGCTTTTAGTACACCGCGCGTGACTGAATCAATAAAGACATGTTCATGATGGAATTTATCTGGCCACAGTTCAGTACGTTGCTTGATAAGTTCGTAAATTTCATCGTATAGCCAATCAATATCTTGATGAGAGATTTTCTGAAAACGCTGAGCCTGAAGAATGTCACAGCACAAACTGGTGCAGTGAATAGCTAGAGGTGAATAAGCCATTTACTTTCCTCCATTTAAATTAGCATCTAATAACTTTTCAAAAGCACTGCCGTCTTGCCTGGTTAGGTTTGGTATATATCGGCTGTAAACTGTGAACAGCATTTTTGTAGTGGTATGGCCCATTTGGCGAGCTATCCACTCAGGTGCTTCTCCGGCTGCTAACCATAATGTTGCAGCCGTATGTCGAGTCTCATAAGGGCGGCGATATTCCATTCCCAAGTTTTTAAGTGTCGGCTTCCAGATTCGGTCTCTGACGTTACCTTTATCTAAAGGGTTTCCAGCTGCATTGCAGAACACATACTCCTTAGTACCAGTCACTTTGTATTGGGATTTTATAGCTTTAAGTACAACAGATGACATTTGAATGTCTCTTGTTGAACCCACCGTTTTCGTTGTGTCTGAACGGCCGTGTACAAACGTTTCTCGAACTGAAATTAAACCACGCTCAAAATCTACGTACTTCCATTTCAGACCATCGATCTCTGAGGTGCGCATTCCGGTGAAGAATCGGACGGTGAAGTAATCTTTAAAATCGGAACGTACCGATGATAAAAACAAGTTCACTTCGTTAAAATCAAACGGGTTTACATTAGTGCGTTCAACACGTAGTGGTTTGATGTTTTCAAACGTCGAACGAAAATCGTAGCGATCTGCGGCTTCGCTCAAAATCATGCGCAGTGGTGTCATGACATGATTAATGAACTCGGCAGATAATTTTTTGCCGTTGTTACGCGGTTTCACTAAAGAAGCACGGTACTTTAAGATGTCAGGTCGAGAGATCTTCGCGACGTCTAAATGCCCGAAGTGGGGTACAAGGTACGACCATAAGTAGACCTTCATACTGTCCTTATAGCTCTCTTTCCAACGCACTTCGTTTTCGTCATACCACTCCTGTGCGAAGCTTTCGAACAAGACAGTTTCAATTCCTTGTAGCTCTTGTACTGCCGTTTTGTAATTACCAAGTAATTCCTGTTTGCGTTTTTGAGCTTGGATGTCTTGTTTCAAAAATGTTTGAGCTTTCTTAGACTCAGGGAAGTACTCACTATATACAAAACAACTCAGGCGAATGTCCGCTTCAATTTGATTTAGCAGTTTCTGTAGCTTGCGTTGGTTTACTTGAGTTGCAGGCAGTGCAGTTTGCTCACGGCAACGCATACCTTCATATCGGAAGTCGAGATAGAGCTTACCGCTACGTGAATTGATACTACCCATGACACACCCTCCCGCCAGCCATTGGAATATACTGAAGGTTACGTGATGCAGATTGGTATAATTCTGCCTCTACCTCTTCCCAAATGTAGAGAATTTTTCTACCATTGAATGGTCGAATGTAGTGTTTGCCTTCGATGAAAATTGAATCTCGCAGAGTCGAATTGATATAGTTGGCGCTAAATTTGATACGACCTGCAAGCTCTTTTGCTGTAAGTAATAATTGGTCCGTTTGACCTCCATTGTTTGTGTTTTAACAAGACACAAAATCAGCTTAACCACACTTTTGTGTTTTATCAAGACACATTATTATATCTTTTAGGAATTAATGTGTGATTAGATATAACTTAAAGGAACTTATTGAGAAAAAATCTTCGGAAGAGGGACGGAAGATCTCTGGAGCTCAAATTGCTGCCGAAATAGGTATTCAGCGTTCGGCCATGGCGAAAATGATTCGAGACGAAGGGTACACTACAACCACAAAAACTCTTGATGCTTTGTGTCAGTACTTTGATTGTGATGTGTCTGATTTAATTATGTTCGAACGTGAGAGTGACGTATAACCATAGGGGTGGCTATGCTCATGTTATGTTTTGCTCATAGTGCTTTATGTAATGCAAACTTAGGGAACTTATTAACAAAAGTCAGAAGATAAGCCCCAAAAATTATTCAATTTTAGGCTTCATCAGTAACCATACTTCCTCATCCTCCTCTTAGAAACCACTGTTACTCATTGAAATTGATTGAGAATATCGGATGATCTTTGTCTACTAATGGATGTAATTAACAATTTAGCTAATGTGTAGTTGACGTGATGGCCGTTCAAAAAATAAGGTATAGTTTATTCGTATTGATGAATATTCTCATTTTTGAGTACAAATTCACGTTGGTAAGCTAGGTATGGAACTCACTCCGGTATTAAAAGAATTACAAGCTTTTGTGTATGCAGAACATGAAGCTAGCATGGAAAACCTTCTAGAAATTTGGAAGAAACCTTTAGAAGAAAAACTATTAAAAGGCGAAACTCAACGAATAGAGTCAGTAAGGTGTTCCGGGTCTAATCATCTGGAAGTCGTATTAGGTGATAACGAATCACGCTTTAGAGAAGGCGACATGATTTGTTTGCATCTTGGCGACCCAAGTAACCATAAGGTATTTGACCAAGTAGCTATTGAAGCTGAAAACGATGGAGAGTGGTTGCTCAAAGTCAAAGTAGATCAAAGCTTACTTCCACAACTAAGTGAAGGCTGTTATGCCGACCCTGCAGGCATGGACTTAAAACCGTTTTATGACAAAGCTTTGGTTGATGTAGCAACATCTAAAGTCGGCAGAGACGTATTGCTACCTATGCTTTCCGGACATTTGAATACGGAAACGATTTATGACGAAGACTTTGATGACGCTGCGGATTATGCCGAATCTCGAGGATTAAATGAAAAGCAGAGTGAAGCTGTTGGGCTTGGTGTCGGTTCTAAATACTTAGCGTGTATTCAAGGTCCTCCCGGAACGGGTAAAACAAAAGTTATTAGTATTATCGCCAAGCTTCTTGTAGAGGCAGGGCAGAGAGTTTTCATGACTTCTCATACCCACATGGCGATCAATAATGCACTCAATAAAATTGTAGAGGAAGGGGTTCCTGTTGCAAAAATTTGTGCGAGTGGCGGTAAGAAATCACTGAGTGATAAGGTTCAGCATTTTGAATACGCATCAAAATGGGAAGATATACCGGACACTGGGTATGTGATTGGTGCGACACCTTTTGCTACCTGTAGTGAGCGACTTGAAAGCTTTACATTCGACACCATTATTTTTGACGAAGCCAGCCAAATTACCGTTCCATTGGCGTTAATGGCAATGAGAAAAGGGTGTCGATTTGTATTCGTTGGGGATCATAAGCAGCTTCCTCCTGTGATACTTTCTCAATCCGTTCTTGAGGACAGTTCGGCTTTCTCTAAGATGATTCTTGGCAATGAAAAGGTTTCGGTATTGTTAAGCCAAACTTATCGGATGTCTCCAGCCTTAACTGAATGGCCTAGTAACTGTTATTACAAGGGCGAATTAGAATCGAAAAGACCACCAACGCTGTCATCATTTTCTCTACCTAAAAAACCTCACAAGTATTCTGAGGTCCTCTCTAGCAATCGGCCTTCTGTATTCATAAAAACTCCAGGGGTCAATGCCCGAAGTGTAAATAGAAAAGAAGCGGCGTTAGTGGCCGATTTGATAACCGCGGCTGTTGAAGCGGGTCTATCTGCTGAAGAGATAGGTGTCGTTACACCGTTTCGGGGTCATGCCAAAGCTCTAAAGTCTTGCCTTCAGGATAAGTTAGGGATATTTGGATCAAAATTAGTGGTAACGGATACTGTGGAAAGGATGCAAGGCCAAGAGCGGGAAATGATTATAGTTTCATTCTGCTCCTCAGATCCGCAATACATTAGCGCTATCGCTGAATTCTTTTTCCAAGCGGAACGTCTCAATGTCGCCATTACTAGACCCCAGACTAAGTTGGTGATTGTAGGTCCCGAAATCCCAGAAGGCATGCTGCAACAGGTGGATGATCCTAAGGTGCGACAAAACATTGAAGATTATAAATCTCTGGTTCGTCACTGTTATAAGGTGGAAGTAGATTAATGGCACATATAGATACGATTACAGGCTTAGACCGCAAGCATCGACGTCATTGCAAAAAGGTATTCAATAAACTCAATGACGAATTTTTTATTCGTGAGTCATTATTAGAGTCTCTACAAGTTGCTCCTTGTATTATTGAGGGGCCTTGCAATAGTTGGGTGTTTGTTGGAGTCCATTCAGAGAAACCAGATAGTATTAGTCTTTCTAAATTGTTGAAGTTTAATGACTCGATGTTGACGTTAGGTTTAAAGCCTATTCAGTATCTAGCTGTCGTCGATAATATGATTGTGGAAGAAGAAAGTACTTTCCCAATTGACGGTTCTCTCCAAGTTGATAGTTCTTTCTCTGATTATGTACAAATAATTGAGAACAAAACGTTTATTGAGCGTGGTGAAAAACTAATCCACGCCGCACTAACCGAGTTCACAATCGACTCACATTCACGAATCAAGCGCACGTTTTTTCCGGAGTCGGTTATTCCCGCACAGTGTAGTACTCGTCGAGGAAAAACCTCCGTAGACAATACCGCAAAGCTGCTCCCATTTTTTTTAGATTACGATCAAGAATTGGCTACTAGGCTAGATATGGTTGAGTCTGTCGATTCTGAAGAAGAAGGTCAGGAAGACATTTCAGTAAGGTTGATAAATGGGGTCGCTGGGAGTGGGAAAACTCTGATTTTAATTAATCGTGCAGTTTTGTATTGTAAAAAATACCCGGAAAAAAAGGTCCTTCTTGCGATACACAATAAGCCAGTGACGGAAGATATTAAGTACAGGTTCGAAACCTGGCTTAAAGGTAAACCTGATAACCTTGAAATTACCACCTTTCACTCGTTTGCGCTAAAGCAGTACAGTAAAAGCCATCAGCGTGTTAAGCCAGTATTTGGCGATGCGAATATGAAAGAAGAAAAGAAGACCGTTTTAAGTGATAAAAATGAAGCTTACACGCAACTATCGTTAACAGATGAGCAGATTTGGTCCGAACTAGAGTACATCAATGACTATTTAATTAAAGACAAAGAAGAGTACTTGGAATTCGATCGACAGGGTCGTGGGTTTGCACTACAAAAAAGTCAGCGAGAACATATTTGGCAGCTATATGTTGATTTTTCTGCTCGGTTGTCGTCGGTTAAGAAATACCTACCGAGTTTGTATATTAAGGAAGTTGCGTTATCAGACAAGCCTCTTGAACAGTTTGATCACATACTGCTTGATGAGGCTCAATTCTTCGCGCCATCTTGGTTACAGTTAATTAAACGCTCATTGACGCCGGGGGGACAATTATTTATTTGTGCTGATCCCAACCAAGGTTTCTTAAAAAGCCGTTTAAGCTGGAAGAGCGTAGGTTTGAATGTTCGAGGGCGCACTAAGCGTTTGAATCATTCTTACAGAACGACTTATGAAATAATGGTCGCTGCGAACGCTCTGCTCGATGATCTCGAAGGAAGCCCTGAAGATTACGTGAAGCCTGACTATGAAAAAATGGCAAGAGGACACAAACCCCAAATTATATATTCTCGAAATGCTCAAGATGAGAAAAAGAGGTTCCTGAACGAACTCGCAGCCCTGGTGCTGTTGGGAACAGTCGCTCTTCATCAGATCATGGTTTTATGTAGCCCAGAGTATAATCCATGGTCGCTAAAGCAAGACATTGAAAAACGTATTGGTTCAAACAAGGTCATTAACTACAACAACTCCAAAGAGTTAGCGGATAACGTAGGCAGCAAAATTAGGCTACTTAATATCAATAGTTGTACGGGTATGGAGTCTGGTACGGTGTTCGTTCTTGGTTGTGGTCAAATAATTAACCAGCCTAAGAATCTAGAGTTGAGTGATTCGGAAAGAGAAGAAGTATTGCAAGAATCAATGCGTAAACTTTATGTAGCAATGACTAGAGCTGGGCAAAAGTTAGTGGTTTTCAGTACTGAAGAGTTTCCAATTAGCGTTGAAAAACATATTGAAATTACGGGAGAAGTTACCCAAATTTAGTTGCTATTTATTTATCATAAGTAACTCTTAATCAATGCAAAAAGTCGCATTTACGATACAATACCACGCAATAAATCTTGGCTCTGCTGTTAAGAGCCAAGTCCTACATTATTCGAGTAATTAAGAACATGGCAAAAGCACCCGCTAACAAGAAAACTGCCTCAAAAGCTAAGCCCGCTTCAAAAACTAAAAAAGCGACCAAAGGCTTTGAAGAGACCCTTTGGGATACCGCTAATCAGCTGCGTGGCAGTGTTGAGTCATCTGAATACAAACACGTGGTATTAAGCCTTGTGTTCTTAAAGTTCATCAGCGACAAGTTTGAAGCACGCCGTCAGAAGATGATAGACGACGGGCAAGAAGCTTTTGTTGAGATGAAAGAGTTCTACCAACAAGACAACATCTTCTTTTTACCAGAAGATGCGCGTTGGTCATTTGTTAAAGCACGCGCTAAGCAAGATGATATCGCCATCATCATTGATACCGCTTTATCGACTATTGAAAAAAACAACCCAAGCTTGAAAGATGCTCTGCCAGACAACTACTTCTCGCGCCAAGGTTTGGAAGTGAAAAAGCTGGCGTCACTTATCGATAGCATTGAAAACATCGATACGCTGGCGAACGAATGTGACATGAGCGAAGAGGACTTAGTCGGTCGTGTTTACGAATACTTCCTAGGCAAGTTTGCAGCAACCGAAGGCAAAGGTGGTGGCGAGTTCTATACGCCTAAGTCAGTGGTAACACTGTTAGCTGAAATGCTCGAACCCTACCAAGGTAAGATCTACGATCCGGCTTGTGGCTCCGGCGGTATGTTTGTTCAGTCTTTAAAGTTCATTAAAGAGCACGAAGGGCGCACCAAAGATATCGCGATTTATGGCCAAGAGCTGACCTCGACCACTTATAAACTGGCGAAGATGAACTTAGCCATTCGCGGCTTATCAGGCAATTTGGGTGAGCGTGCAGCCGATACCTTTTTTGCTGATCAGCATAAAGACTTGAAAGCCGATTACATCATGGCTAACCCACCGTTTAACCTTAAAGGTTGGCGTAATAAAGCAGAGCTAACCGATGATGCGCGCTTTGCTGGCTATCGTACACCGCCAACAGGTAATGCCAACTACGGTTGGATTTTGCACATGCTCTCTAAGTTAAGTGAAACAGGCACGGCAGGTTTTGTATTAGCGAACGGCTCAATGAGTTCAAACACGTCCGGTGAAGGGGAAATCCGCCAGCAGCTTATCGAGAACGATCGCGTTGAATGTATGATTGCTCTGCCGGGGCAGCTGTTCTTTACTACGCAGATCCCTGTGTGCATTTGGTTTATCACTAAAGACAAAACCGAGAACACCACCAAAGGTTTCCGTAACCGCCAAAAAGAGACGCTGTTTATTGATGCCCGTGAAATGGGCACCATGATTAGCCGCACCAATAAAGAGCTGACTAAAGACGACATCGCGCTGATTGCCGACACATACCATGCTTGGCGTTGTGATGACGCAGAACTCAAAGCGCGTATTGAGCGTGGTGACGGTAAAGTAGAGAAGTATCAAGACCAAGCTGGTTTTAGCAAGTCAGCGACCATTGCCGACATTGAAGCCAATGATTTTGTACTTACTCCGGGGCGTTATGTTGGCGCAGCTGACGTAGAAGATGATGGCATTCCGTTTGCTGAAAAGATGACGATATTGACTTCAAAGCTAAGTAAACAGTTTGCCGAGTCCGCAACCTTAGAAGCCGAGATTAAGAAGAACCTAGCGGGGTTAGGTTATGAGCTTTGAACTTCACGTTCCTGAAGGGTGGTATCAGGTAAAACTCAGCGACCTAGGTGAAGTAAATCGAGGGCGTTCACGTCATCGTCCACGAGATGCGGCTCACTTGTACGGTGGGCCTTACCCATTTGTTCAAACTGGTGATGTAAAGGCTTCTAAAGGCCGCATTACCCAACACTCTCAGACGTATAGCGAAGAGGGTTTAGCTCAGAGTCGGTTATGGCCGAAAGGTACTATGTGTATCACCATAGCCGCAAACATAGCCGAAACAGGGATACTTACTTATCCAGCTTGTTTTCCAGATAGCGTAATTGGATTTATAGCTGATGAATCGAAGTGTAATGTTTACTTCATAGAGTACGTATTCCGATTGTTAAGGAAGCGCATTCAGGCACAAGCTACTGGTAGTGTACAAGACAATATAAACCTGCAAACTCTTGAACGTCTGTTGTTTCCGATTCCTGCTTTAGAAGAGCAAAATCGTATTGCTGCGGTTTTAGGCGAGCTGGATGATAAGATTCACCTCAACTATGAGATAAACCAAACCCTAGAAGAAATGGCGCAAGCCATTTTCAAGTCATGGTTTGTCGACTTCGATCCAGTGAAAGCCAAAATGAATGGCGAGCAGCCAGAGGGTATGGATACTGCGACTGCCTCGCTATTCCCAGAAAAGCTAGTTGAGTCTGAGTTGGGTTTTATTCCAGAGGGATGGGAAGTTGATTCATTGTCATCAGTCGTAGATGTCATTATGGGTCAGTCACCTAAAGGGACCACATACAATGACCAGAATGTAGGAACGCCTTTGGTGAACGGTCCTGTGGAGTTTGGTGTTTATCACCCTGTTGCTCAAAAATGGACAACAGCGCCTACAAAATTGTCTAAAGATAAGGATCTCATCGTATGCGTTCGCGGTTCAACTACTGGTCGTTATGTAGTAAGTGATGGCGAATATTGCCTAGGTAGAGGTGTATGTTCTGTACGATCCGATGATTATCCAGCTTTTGCCAATTACCTATTTAAAAGCCAGTTAAATAACTTATTGATCCTTACAACAGGCTCAACATTCCCTAGTTGGAGCGGACCTACGCTCAAGCATTTCAAAGTAGTTGTTCCACCTAAAAGCATCATCGAGAAGTATGAGGCCATTGTTGGGAATCTGTGTTCTATGATGGCTCAAAATACTGGTGAAAATGAATCGCTTGCATCGCTACGTGACACGCTACTTCCTAAATTGCTTTCCGGCGAAATCGATTTAGAAAACGTGCAAGTAGAGCAAGCTAAAGCACTAGCAGAGTAACCTTTCGTCATTCCAGAAAGTGAGGAACGAACTTATCAGGAATCTCGTTTTTGGTGTGGATGAAAAGCGAGATCTCAGATACCTCGCGCCTCGGTTCTGAGATAACGAAGGTGGGAATTAGATGAATCCGAAATAGAACAAAGCAAAGCGTAGGTGGAACCATAATATAATGAACGCAACTAATACTCGTGAAATCGACATTTCTGAATTGACGACACTGTGTGAAACAAGCACTTTGCAAAAAGGCATCTTGCTTTCACGCAGTGGTGCAGTACGCAAGCTTAACCTTGTTGGCAACACCGCGACCGCACAGGTCAAAGGCAGCCTCAATTATCAAGTGAGCCTCGATTTCACTGGCGATCTGGTTGGCACTTGTACTTGCCCTGCGGCGCAATATCAAATGCTGTGCAAGCACGGCGTGGCGGTTGCCCTTTGCCTACAAGACCAAGAACAAGCTTTAAACCAAAGTAGTGAACGAGATACCATAAAAAATCACCTGCAAAGCCTTGGTGAAGAGGCCATGGTAGAGATGCTACTCGAATACCTAGAAGAAGATGAGTACACATGGAATGCACTGCTGACAAAAATTGAAATACGCGAAAAGCCAGCCGTATATGGCGAGCTGAAAAAGTTGGTTACCCAAGCCTTACCGCGAGAACAGCTCTGGGATTGGCGAGAAAGCCATGATTATTTCAACTCAGCAGAAATTCAATTGAACATGATCATTGAATCAATGCAAAGCCTTAACGCCGATCATCAATGGAAATTAATCAACTACCTTGTTGAACGGTTGAATAAGGTGCTAGAGCAAATTGATGACTCCAATGGCGATCGTTATGGCATTGAAAGCATGATTAACGAACACATGCCAAAGACGCTGGCAAAGCTTAATTGGAGTGAGCAAGAGAAAGCGCAGTGGATGTTTGAGCGTTTGACCCATTACGAATTTGACGTATTTCCTTCGATTGAAGAGAGTTTTGGAGCGATTTGGCAATCTAACACCCACTTTCTAACCTTATGCCGCCAAGCGATAGATCAAGCATCGCAAGATGAGAGTAGCTGGAACTTACGCTCATGGGCAGTTCCGTTAATGAAACACAGCTCCGATTGGCGTGAAGTGGCGGAAATTAAACAAAAAATAGCACGAACGTGTCGAGATTATCTTGAAGTTGTTGATATGTTCATTGATGAGCAAGAGCCGTTAGAAGCTGAGTTTTGGTTAGCTAAGGCGAAAAAAATGGCGAGTGATTATGAACTTCGTGCGTGCGAACAAGCTCAATTCCGTCTTTATGTTGAACTAGGTGAAATCCATTCTGCATGGGTATTAGCTAACCGTTTGTTAGAACAATCACCAAGCTTTCAATATTATCAACAGTTAGCGAAGTTTAAAGCCAATTACCAAATTGATGATGTTGAATTTTTCTCCCGCACTGAACTGCTACTTGCCAATGCCTATCAACAACCAGACCGCTATAATCAAGCTTCTGATCGTACGGATGCCTTGGTTCTGTTCTATATCGATAACCAGCAATTAGACAAAGCGTGCGAATGGGTTGCCGAACATAAAATATCAATACAAGGACTTATTTCGCTTGCCGATCATATTGTGGATGATAAACCTGAAAATACGCTGGATTATTATCTGCGAGCAGTCTCATCTTATATCGAACAGACCAATAATACGGCTTACGATCAAGCTTTAGAGTTACTTCGACGTTTAGAGAATATGCTGAAATCGCATCCTACTCAATTGGCGACATTTTATAGTCAGGTGGCGCAACTCGCTACCACGTACAAGCGTAAGCGTAATATGTTCGCTTTAATTCAGAAATATTATTCAAAATATATCTGATTCTGCGGAGGTGACAAGATCTGCGGTGTTGAGAAAATGGAACAAAGCCCGAAACCGAGTTACTACAAAACAAATTTAAATAACTCAATTTAGAAAACAACAAACAACGTCAAACAGCAGTAGGAAAAGGCGATGAGCTTAAAATTTACTGAAGCCAAACTCGAACAGGCCATTATTGAGCTATTGGGTGAGCAAGGCTACCCACACGTAGTGGGTGAACAAATAGCGCGTGAAGACAAAGAACAAGTACTCATCTTAGATGACTTACGCCGCTACCTTGCCAAGCAGTACCGAGGCGATGCTATAACCGAGAGCGAAATTGACACCATTGTTCGTATGATCTCAACGTTGCCTGCCAGTGATTTATACCATAGCAATAAAACCTTCTGCCAATGGCTAACCAATGGCTTTCTGTTTAAGCGTGAAGATCGCTCAAAGAAAGACCTCTATATTGAGTTAATCGACACAAGACATTTGGCACAAGCCTTACGCTTGATGTTTGTCCCGTTGCTAGAGAATAAATCTAAATCAGATAATACTGATAGAGAAGTTGCAGAGGGTAATGTTAGTTACTTAGAAACATATCGCCTAGACCCGACTGATACCAATATCTATAAAATCGTTAACCAGCTAGAGATTGAAGGTGTCGATGAACAAGTTCGAATCCCTGATGGCATCCTTTATGTGAACGGCTTACCGCTGGTGGTGTTTGAATTCAAAAGTGCCGTGCGAGAGAAAGACGCGACCATCTTTGATGCATGGAAGCAAATTTGCGTTCGTTATCGCCGTGATATTCCCAAGCTGTTCGTCTACAACGCGATGTGCATCATCAGCGATGGCGTGAACAACAAAATGGGCAACCTGTTTGCGCCGTATGAGTTTTTTTACGCGTGGCGCAAAGTAACGGGCAACGAGTCTACCGAAAAAGAGGGTATTAATTCCCTCTACACCATGATTGCCGGGTTGTTTAACCAAACTCGATTACTTGATGTAGTGAAGAACTTTGTCTTCTTCCCTGATACCTCTAAGAAAGAGATAAAAGTCTGTTGTCGTTACCCGCAGTACTACGCAGCGCGTAAGCTTTACTACAACATCGACAAAGAACGTAAGCCATACGGTAGTGGTAAAGGCGGTACTTACTTTGGTGCAACAGGGTGTGGTAAGAGCTTTACCATGCAGTTTCTATCTCGCCTATTGATGAAAAGCATCGATTTTGAAAGCCCGACCATTGTACTTATTACCGACCGCAACGATCTCGATGACCAGCTTTCTAAACAGTTCTGTAATGCCTCTGATTACATTGGTGATGAGATGGTGGTGCCAGTTAAAAGCCGTCAAGATTTAAGAGATAAGCTACAAGGCATCAAGAGTGGTGGTGTGTTCCTGACTACCATTCATAAGTTCACCGAAGACATCGAATTGCTTTCAGAGCGTACAAACATCATCTGTATTTCTGATGAAGCGCACCGTTCACAGGTCAACCTCGATAAGAAAGTGGTGATCAAATATCAAGATGGTGTAGCCGTCGATGTGAAAGAGACATACGGCTTTGCTAAGTATCTACACGACTCTCTGCCAAGCGCGACTTACGTTGGCTTCACCGGAACGCCGATCGATGCCACCCTTGATGTATTCGGTGATGCAGTAGACAGCTACACCATGACAGAATCTGTTAATGATGAAATTACGGTTCGTATTGTTTATGAAGGCCGAGCCGCTAAAGTCATTCTTGATAACAGCAAGCTTGAAGAGGTCGAGAAATACTACCAAGCGTGCGCAGAAGCGGGCACCAATGAACATCAGATAGAAGAGAGCAAGAAAGCTTCTGCCAATATGAACGCGATTCTTGGCGACCCTGACCGTATTGAAGCTTTGGCGAAAGACTTTGTTGAACATTATGAAGGGCGAGTTAAAGAAGGTTCCACGATAAAGGGCAAGGCGATGTTTGTCTGTGCGAGTCGTGAAATTGCGTTTGATTTCTATAAGCAAGTCAAAATATTAAGGCCAGAATGGTTTGAGGAAAAGCTATCAATTGATGGCGTCGAGCTGACTGATAAAGAGAAAGAAGAGTTAAAGCCACTTGCGATGGTGCAAATGGTGATGACGCGCGGCAAAGACGATGATCCTGATCAGTACAGCCTGTTAGGAACCAAGGAATATCGAAAATCGCTCGACCAGCAGTTTAAGAGTCCTAAGTCGAATTTCAAAATAGCCATTGTAGTCGACATGTGGTTAACAGGTTTTGACGTTCCTGAATTGGATACTATCTACATCGATAAGCCGTTGCAGAAACACAACCTGATTCAAACCATCTCACGTGTTAACCGTAAGTTTGAAGGCAAGGCGAAAGGGCTGGTTGTCGATTACATTGGTATCAAGTCGCGAATGAATCAAGCCTTAGCAATGTATTCAAAGGCTGATGAGACTAACTTTGAAGATATTCGTTTTTCTGTCATTGAGGTGAAGAACCACCTCGATCTATTAAGACAGATGTTCCACAAGCTCGATACGTCATGTTATTACACAGGAGAGCCGTGTAAGCAGCTGGAGTGCCTTAATCAGTCGGCAGAATACATCCTTCAAACCAAGAAAGGCGAAACCCGATTCATGGCTTTAGTGGGCCGTATGAAGGCGGCTTATGATGTTTGCTGTGGTAGTGAATTGTTATCTCAGCAAGAGCGTGACCAAATTCACTTCTATATCGCAGTGCGCTCTATCATCTTTAAGCTAACCAAAGGTGATGCACCAGACACGGCACAAATGAATAGACGTGTTCGTGAGTTAGTGGCAGAAGCACTTCGTGCCGATGGAGTAGAAGAGATCTTTACGATTGGTGATGAGCACGCCGAAGCTATCGATATTTTTGACGAAGATTACCTAGCTCGTATCAACAAGATTAAGCTGCCAAACACCAAGATTCAGTTGCTTCAAAAGCTGTTAGAGAAGGCGATAAGTGATTTTAAAAAGGTCAACCAGCTGCAAGGCATGAACTTCTCTAAGCGCTTCCAATCGCTGGTGGAGCAGTATAACGAACGCCGTGAAAATGATGTGTTGAATGGCGAGGAGTTCGATACCTTCTCTCAAGAAATGACGGACATTATCTTTGATATCGTGAAAGAAATGGGCTCGTTTGAAGACCTAGGCATCGACCTAGAAGAGAAAGCGTTCCTCGATATCTTGAACCACATGCGCAAGAAGTACGATTTCACTTACGACGATGACAAGATGCTCGAACTGGCGAAGGAGATGAAAACCACAGTAGACAATGTCGCTCAATACCCAGACTGGGCAGGCCGCGATGACATCAAAGCCAAGTTGAAAGTGGATTTAATCTTACTGCTACACAAATACGGCTTCCCACCAGTTGCCAATGATGATGTTTACAAAGGCGTGCTAGAGCAGGCTGAGAATTATAAGAAGAATAGTTAGGGGCAAGTGAATATGGTTAAAAAAATAGAAGTAGTAGCGGCCATTATTCAACATGAAGATAAAACTTTGTGTGTTCAGCGCGGTCCTTCAAAGTTAGCTTATATCCATGAGAAGTTTGAATTTCCCGGCGGGAAAGTGGAAGTAGGTGAGCAGAGAGAAGAAGCCATTAAAAGAGAGTTGAATGAAGAGCTGCATCTGAATATCGAACATGTAGATTATTTCATGACGGTTGAGCATGCTTACCCTGACTTTCATATCACGATGCACGCTTATTTATGTCCTGTCGAAAACCGAAAGATAGTACTTACTGAGCATATTCAAGCATTGTGGTTAAATCTCGATGAACTAACTTCTTTAGATTGGGCTGCAGCTGATGTTCCCATAGTTACAAAGTTGCAAGCAAACCAGGGCGGGATCGCACTTTGTTAACAAATATGATCTAATAGTGCTAAATCCACAA
>NZ_JBGOOD010000033.1:0-53716 GCF_041439475.1 Vibrio sp. 1S139 | reverse complement strand
TGCCTTGGAACTTCAAACACTGACAAGTCGCCCCGTGGGTTCATGGGGCGGATACTAAAAACTTGTTCAGAGGTGTGGTTATAAGGCGCTTTTGTCCTAATGAAAGTCGGAAGGCTCGACAAACTATTGATAAAACAGACCGATATCCAACCGAGAGCAAGCCGCTGATCGATGTCAAATCCATAGTTGCAGAATACCTAAGCTCTTTCGTGGAGTGTAATTAACTCTTCCAATTCAGCAATACTTTTATGCCCGTATTGGGAATAAAGTTGTTTGGTGTTGGCCGATGCATTGGACTCATTGTTTACACCTGCAACAGACTTATAGTTACAAATCTTGGCGCTAATATTACCGACCTCTAGTCCAGACTTTTGAGAAATATCACGAGAAAATTCGCTTTGCTTTCCTCTAGGAAATCCCAAACTTTCCAGTTTCTTGAAGGCCAATAAGCACCGTAATTCATTTAATTCATTCCATAGGGAGGTCTCACGATAGGCCATAGAATCACCTTAGTTTCATTGAACACACCTTTATCGTAGAACACACATTCATCCGATGTCATCTATGATTTAGCAACATTGAAAGGATCAATTCCCTAAGGCGCTTTTGTCCCGAACCGAACTTGAAAACCCGGAATCGTAAGAAGGTTTAGGATATCCCAAGTTGCATCCTTTCTAATTTAGCAAAGCGTGAATTAATTAATAAATGGAAATTCACTAAGTTGAGCATTTTGTATTACTGGTGTAGGTCATATCAGTTTATTCCATAAGTAAGTCTAATTCGATTTCATAAATTTGAGACATGAGATCTCCTTTAGACCGTTTTGCTTTCAACATAATTAGTAGTGTGTCCATAGACTCAACATAGCAGTATTCTGCTGCTAATTGGCTCAATATATCTTTTGTTACATAGTACAAACCAGAATAGTTAGGAGAAGATACATTGAGTCCACGGCACAATTCTTTTTTTAGACAACTTATATTTTCAAACGACACTATAGGTTACTTATAGGGTTAGATTATTTAGACCAACACCATTGCTGTACATCAAATGAAAATTCATTTACTTGTTTCTGTTTCAAAGTACGAGTATTTGCAGGAATGTGAGTATATGCATTATCTAAGATAGTCTTTTTTATCTTGTCATCTTTTACTGAATGCTTAAGGCTAGACTTCAAGAATCCAGCTTGGTTTGAAAGCATAGCCAGTCTTGCAAACTCGTTGTATGCTTGGCACTCAATCATTTCAGCATCAGACATCCCAGCACTTGTATTAAAAGAGATGAGTATTAGTGCTAACTGTATTAACTTTGTCATTCGAAGTTACACTTTCTATAATTCGTAATATTCCTCTAAATATATCAACATTCTAAGCCTATGTATTGTCTTTTATCATGGTAGTTGAGTGCTGCTGGTTTTCAGAGCCAACAAATTATGGGGAACCAAACTTTTTAGACTAGCTACTCTAAGTCGCTACTTGTCCCGATCCGCCTCGAAAGCATCAATAATAGTGGGATAAACGTGAGAATGAATACAGGCTTAAACGAAAAGACGGGTATGAACTACCGCATAGGTCTGTAAGAAACATGTACAAGTAATCACACGCTGTATTGATGGGATATTCGTTAAAACTATTAGCGTAAGGAACTTAATAGGTGCGCAAATTCTACATCGTTTAATCTTGACTCGATTCCAAGATACCTGTCATCAATCGACACTGACTTCAAGAAGTAGTTGCGTTAGAGCCATTTACTAAGGCGCTTTTGTCCCTGAACAAGACTAAACACAGGTTAATGGAAAAGCTTAGTACGTATCGTCCAATCCGTAACCACCAAGTTTTGATAGCTCTTCGCTTTCTTCCTCTGTAATCGGGATATCTAACATTCTGAAATACTCATCCATGCTCATTTGAAATGCTGCATTTTCGATAGTCTCTCTAGGCACAGCAGGAAGCTTTGAATAAAAAATGTCAATAATCGCAGTTTGAAGCTGGTCATCATCACAGAACAAATAAAACTCTTCAGAAGTATCTGAGTCACGACATGATTTTGCGAAAAAGGTGAGGTCACTATGGCCTTTATGGACTAACGCCTGAGAAAGCCAATCATTTCTCTGGAAAGCTGAAATTGGAAAAGTTTCTGATTCATCAGAAATCAGATCTGCAAACTGTTTAGCTGATTCTTTAAACTGCTTAAGTTGTGAAAGGTAAACTGGATATTTGGGGTTATTAGACATGTATCAATCCTCGTTTGTTGGGCTAAAGACATGCAATGTGACTCTCACACACTATTCCCAGTGAGCACTGATTCACTAGTTAAATAGAAAGCGCCTTGACCACGAGTCAGGTCTAGGTGGCGTCAAACCTAGCCTGTAAAAATGTCAGGTGGATAATACGTTTGTCAATGAACTTAAAGTCGCCGCCTCAACTTGTTTTTGTCTCAAGCAATGTCAGGTGAACCTTATTAACGGTGTCGTTCGATTAGACTTATATTACTATTCCTCTCAATACTATCCTCAAGCCGCTTTTGCTCAGCCTCAAGGCTCAATAATCGCTCTTCTATAATCACCATTCGGCGCAAGGCAGAATCTCGCTCCGCTTCGGCGTTAAACTTATCTACTTTTGCATTTTCAGTTTGGCGTTCAAGCGTTTGTGCACGAGTTTCTCTAGGCTTTTGAGGAAAAAGCTTATCGATTTCCTTGTCGATGTCATCATATGTAGTCCCATTAATAACTAACCCTTCTATCTCTTTGATAATTCTTTTTTTAAGCTCTGCATTTACCGATTGATGGATGTATGAAGGATCAAAAGCAGCTTCACGAGCAACGGCCGTGGGCGTTATAGCACGATTCAAATTAATGACGTTTGTTTTTCCATCCTTAATCCGTTTTAGAGCCTTTTTAAACTTGATTGGTAATGGTGGCAGTTTACTCATGTAAACCTCTCAGATGCTTTATGGTTTTTAATTACTAGGTCTTCTCTAGGCAGCTTTAAGTAGCTAATACAGTGCTCATCAAATGTCTTTTCTAAAGATTGGATTCTGACTCGATGATCGATTAATACGCTGTATAAATACAGTTGACCAGTATTTAGTTTTTTGAATGTATTAATCAGTCGTTGGTATTTTGGAAGTTGTGCTTCAGCTTTATCGCGAGTTACTACCTCATGATTACAAGTTACTTGACTCTTTTCATCCGCACAAATTCTTGTGCATGTTGGATTGCAGCAGTAGCCTGTTGGGTGTTCAACTATTGATATTCTTCCAGCTTGAACATCTCGACGGCATTCATCTAGAGTTTTAATCCTACCCTGATAGTCGCTAGTCTCCTTAATTCTTTTCCCTTCTTTGCCTGATAGGGAAGGACTATTATAGATTTCAAACACACAATGTGCGGCAATATCAACGCTGGCTTTGTCCAGCTGGATTTGAAAATCACGATCTATAGCTAAATCCATTAATGCTGCTAATTCTGCGCCATTGGAGTACCAATCGGTCATTAATGCGTTCAAGTGCTTGAACTGGCTCTTCATTGCTCCAACACTCGCAAGTCCATTTCGCTTAATGAACATAGCTGCTGTTCTGCGCAGATCATGAGCCGTGAATTTCTTTAAGTGTCCACCGACGACCAATTCACCAGCTCTTATTTGGTTAATCATATCGAACTCTTTTACATCCTGCTCAGTTGCAGGGGAGCAGTATTTAGCTAAAAACTGTTTCATACAAGCCGTTGATAAACCAGTCCTTACCACTTCAGTTTTGGTTCTTTGGGTATACATACTAATAAAGGCTGATTCTAGGTGAGTAACCAATGGTTCTGTTGTATGAATCTCTCGATATATGTTTCGCGCGAACTCACTCATATCGGTAGCTAATTCTAGAGCTTTTTTCACGATAGGGTGGGTTACCCAGCCAACTCTGCTTCGATTACCCTGCTCATTGGATTTTGTTGTTTCACCATAAATATAAGGGATATCTTTTCCTAAGTATTGTCTGATCTCATAGCTGTTCTTGTTGACACTTTTAGCCTCTGAATCTCTCAGCCCACTGAATCCAACCGTAACAATAAAACACGCTGTTTGAATGCTGTTAATAAACGACATTTTCCCGTCATGTTCAAACTCTGGAACCTTAGAGGGATGTTTTCTTTTATAGTAAGTAGAAAAGCCTTTGTCACTCTTTCCTTCTAACAACCACTGTCGGAGGCATCGCTCCCTATGCTCCATTTCTTGGGATATTTGATGACGGTAAGGGTGATAATGCTCAACTACCTTTATAGCCTTGTCGTAGAGTTCACTAGACATACGCTCTGGGAGCGCAACTGCTTGTTTGGGAGCGTTAACACCTAATTTTTCTGCTAGCTTCGGTACGGATTCTGTAAAAAAATATCCAGACAACTGCTCCACAGTATACAAGGTAGACTTAGCATAAGTTACTGATAAGTTTTTATCTTTTATGGATTTTAGAAAGGCATTCTGTGTTCTTATATCTCTAATTGAATGGAATTTGCTACTCCCTAAATGCTCGATAACTCTATATATGCTTCTTTGGTAATTTTCCGCTGAACCTACGCTAAGGCTTCTAGCTTTCATACGCTCTAGAACAAGACGCTTGATTAGCGGGATATACTTAGGAATTACTGGGGGGTTAGTCCAACGTAGTTGTCTTACAGCGCCGAACCCAACACTAAACATACTGGAGAAATCCCATAAATCACTAGTAAAATGATCCCTTGGCGTTCCGTCATCATTGAGTGTTACAAATTGACTCGAAGGGTCATCATCTACAAATAGATGTGAAAGATCTGGGTGTATACTTGTTGATAAATCTCCGTTTACATCATCGTTTAATATTATGTTCATTATGATAGCCCCTCCTTGATATCATCTATAGCATACTCGGAATCATAAAGTGGGTGGAGTTCACCACGGTTGATTTTATCTTCAGCTTCTTTGTAATTAACTGAGTTATGAGCAAATAGTTTGCTCAACGCTCTTTTAACCAAGTGAGCAATATCGAGTAGCTTTTCGTTTGTGGCAATAAGTTTATCACCGTAACTCGGGCGATTTAGGCAATCTAGAATAACCTCTTTAAAGGACATCATGACCCAGATATCTTCTACCTCACTAATAAGGACATGATACGGGCAGGTAAAGCATTCAAGGAATTCAATGCATGGCGTAGTATCACCGAATTGGTCAATATCTCGGTACTTGCGAATTGACTTGTTGGCCTTGTCACTGTCCATCTTAGAGCATCGTGGGCCCGTCGTGGTTAGGTTCGCGATTTTTCCTGTCTCCATTCTGTACTCAAAGTCACTCATTGGATCTTTGAACTCTGCGCGAATCTCATTAATTATATTTTCTTTATTATCAATACCACTATGACTGATTTTATATTGAGCCTCAAAAGCACCAGCTAGTTCTAAATTGCTCGTATTGGCGTCAGAATCTAGATAACTTCTCAGTGTTGTAGACACGGCATTGCCATTCGCTTCGGCGGCAGCTTTAATGTCGCCTGTCGCCCTGATGTTTAGCGTGCTTCGTGTACCTCTTAAGTTTTGGTTGTTAACTCTTGTGGTCAACTTATATGGAGAAAGAGCTTTATTTATAGCGGCCTGAAAATTAACTTGCAGTATTGTCGCGGTTCCATCTTTATCAATTCTGGGAAATAGATAATCATCTCCAGTTAACTTTAGGATTTTCGTTACATCTATCCATGATTCTATGGTGCGTCGAGCATTGGCTGTAAAACCCATTTTTAGTAACTGTGGGTTATAATCATCTCTACCTTTAATTACTTGAGCGTCAAACGTATGGTTATCTCCGATCCCTTTACTATCAAATACCACTTGATTGATTTTAAGAGTAGATAATGGCGTTGTATTTGCCCCTATTTGTTTACTAACTAGAATAAATGCAATACGAATTAAATTATTTCGCCAATCACCAGAAGATATGCGTAGTTTTGCTTTCTTGTAAAATACTTCTAAATCTTTATCATCATAAATGTATTCTCCATGTTCATCTTTCATAGCACTTAAAAGCTCACGAGAATAAATAGGGCAGTATTCAGGTGTCGTTCCTTCAGTTATATGCCTGATGTAAACTGTATACGCCGAACTTAATATTTTGTTCGCGTCCACATAATCGGAGTCATTCATTATCGATGATGCTTTAAGGTCACCCTTTTTAGATTTAATAGATGATAGTTCTTTGGCTTCATGTGTTCTGTTATCTAATTTCAGGTACATCGATAGCATTGCTCTAGAATTTTTATAAGTGCCAATACTAATTTTGTTTAAACCATAATCTTGTTTGAGGCTGTTTATGTACCATTTAACATCCTCCGCATCGAAGCTCAGTGGCCTCTTCTTACCTTCAAAGTATTTCACTAAGTAAACAAGGTTATTAAAAGCGAGCTTTTGATAGGCTCCTGATAGAACTTCTGACTCTTTTGCTTTAATTGCTAGTGCGTGCATCCTACGAATAAACGGTTCTCGTTCTGGCATAAATACTTTTTTTAGGCAATCTAAGGTACCACTACCGTTCCGCTTCATTCTAGGACATCCAAGATACGCCAAGCGTTTGAATTGCAGTACACAAGGTTCAGCATAGCCGTTTATGTGCACCTCAACCTTTAGTTCATTAATAGGTATTGGGAAAGCAGTAATACTATTGTTCTCAGACGGTTCAGCAGTAAAATTTCTTTCACGGTTTACAGGAGGTTTTCTTCTATGTCGACGCTCTTTTAGTTGCTCCAGTCTCGATGTCATGGTGTACCTTTTTATTTTTTATTAAATCGACTTGGAAGAGCCTTTATCGCAAAATCTTGGACTCTTTCCGACATGGCAAAAGCCCCCTCGTGGCTCTGCGCCTGTCTTAAATAGCGATCAGTTACCAATATTGAAAGATGACCTAGTCGCCCTTTGACACTTGTAATAGCTTTACTCCATGCTCTCGCAGGGTCAACGCCTGCTTTGATGAAGGCTTCATGATACTGTTCCATTCTGCGCACTGCATAAGTTGATCTAAGGTTGTGGACGGTGTGTGGAAAATCACAGTTATGTTTAATTTTCAGAAACCTTACAATCTCACCAAATCTGTTGGAAATAGTCTTACTGCTGACCGAGTCGACGTAGCTTACCTTCGCTCCTGAAAGCATACCTTTACGAACATTTTTAGTTATTCTATTTAGGAATAATGGGGTGTTTAGAGGATTTTCTTTTAGCGGTTTTTTAGTAATTTGATGGCGAATGACTGCTGTTTTTTTGTACTCCTGTTCTAATGCAATGTATCCCTCGGAACGGACATATTTAAACAGCTCGTACATTAACCGTGCAGGCATCTCGCACACTCTGTTTGTAGTTCCTCCTTTTGTTCGGTTGCCATATTGAGGACCAAAGTTGAAGTCTACATATGTGTTCCTTTCAATATCTTCATTAGTCGGCTTAATAATATTCCCTGAATGTAGGCTAGCAACCTCGTCTGCCCTTAAACCCGAAAAGCGGCAAATTTGAAATTGTCTAATGTTGTTTTCACTGACCTTCCGCTTGGTGCCATCAGTTTCAATACCAAAACGTTCAATTCTCGATTGGTTGTCAAACAAACCCCATTCAGTATCACTCATTGCCATGAGTCGATCTTTCTCTGTTATAGATCTACCTTTGATTCTCAGATCAGTGGAGGGTATGCGCCTTTTTTTGTGTTTCTCCATATCGTTAGCTGAACTAGTGTTATAGGTTATAGACACATCTTCAGCATTAAATGGGCGGAAATCAAATTCAAACCCGTAGCGGTCCTCTAGACATTTGTAAAATTTAACTATTTCACGGATCATGCTCTTAACTGTTGATGCCTTATAGGGTTCAGGGTTTGGTTCGACACCTTTCGGAAGTTTGATGTTCGCCATGTCCATCAAATGACGTTGGAATCTATATGTTGGTCGTTGTGCTTTCATTCGTGGCATATGATGCCACTCTAATTTGTTGTCATCCAAAAATTGAAAATAGTGGACTAATGCTAATGCCAACCCAGCAACGCGGTCTGGACTACCCGAGGTTTCTAGTGCGAGCTTTAAAATTACGGCATTGGCTATTGATATTGGTTCAATAAGGTCTGTTCCTTCAGAGTCTGTTGCAACGCTGCCATCACCATTTAATCTGTAACGCATTAATACATACATATTGCCAATAATCTTTGATTCATTTGAATCATCTTCAAGCTGGAGCTCTATTAACATTTCTCCTGTTTCTTGATCGACGGTTTCTACACGCACTAGTGGACTATATCTAAAATCCTCAATTTTTCGTTGTAATATATATGTGTTAGCCACTGAATCTTCCATTTACCAACCCCCAATTAGTTCGACTATAGTGCAACCACTGATTTATTCATATTTTAACGGGGAACTTATTGTAAACATATGTTGCGGGGAACTTACTTCTTCATCCCGAACTACCCATCAGATATCGCAACAGTAAACTTCGATGTTTCTGGCACCACCAAGATTGGTAAGTGGTACTTCAACCACTCATTCATGTCGGTGGGTTTAATCGGTGTCGTGGGCGCATGTTGTTTAGGCTACGCTCTGGCACAGATTTTTATCGCTTAATTGTCGCTTAATCGACTAGCGAGATAAGAAACGAGAAACAGCGCCTATTGAGGCGCTGTTTTTGTTTCTGACGCTTGAAAAGGTATGTGAATTAAGTAAAAGGCAATTTAGATCAAAATATTAGCTAATATTATTAGTTGCAAGTGGGGTAGTGGTGATATAACGCTATTTTTGTGAGACGAAGAGGCACTAATGATTACTAACTTTGAGCAATTAGAGCAAGATATGGCATCCACTCCATCGTTTGATGGTCAGTTAGCTAAACTGGTCCACCTCAAGAACAGCAATGGAATGAGTGTATCCTTCATGGATATTGGAGCTACTTGGCTGAGTTGTTCTATGCCAGTGAATGAAGTAGCTCGAGAGGTGTTACTTCGCTCACCCAATATGGCTGAGCATATGGAGCAGAGCTCTTATTTTGGTGCGATTGTTGGACGTTTTGCAAACCGTATCGCTAAAGGCCAATTCGAACTTGAAGGGAAGCGCTACCAACTCGGGGTTAATAATGGTGAAAACTCATTACATGGTGGAGTAGAGGGCTTTGATAAAAAGCGTTGGAGCATTGTTGAACAAAGTGCACAAAAGGTAGTGTTTACTCTTCATATCAAAGATGGTGATCAAGGGTATCCGGGTAATCTTGGTGTCAAAGTTACCTATTCTCTAACGGATGACAACCAAGTATCTATTTCTTATGAAGCCAATACTGATAAGACTTGCCCCGTTAACTTAACCAATCATGCTTACTTTAATTTGGCTGGTGAGGCTTCTGGTTCGAAAAGCTTGGATCATGTATTGCAGTTGAGTTCAGGCCATTATTTACCAACAGATCAAGGCTTAATACCAACGGGAGAAATAAAGGCGGTTGAGGATACGAGTTTTGATTTTTCAAACGCAAAGCTCATTGGGCGGGATTTTCTGACTGAGTCGGACCAGAAAATGGCTGGTGGTTATGATCATGCTTTTGTGCTTCAGCCTGAAGTGACCGATGGAGAGTCGGTTGCAGCGGTTCTGGTTGCACCTGCAAAAGAAGTCGTGATGAAGGTAAAAACGACGAAGCCTGCTATTCAGTTTTATTCGGGTAACTTTCTAGCAGGGACGCCTGGTAAGAGTAAAAATTATGAGTTGTACGATGGTCTTTGCTTAGAAACCCAATATTTTCCAGATGGTCCCAATAAGCCAGAATGGGGACCTAACCGCGGGCTCCTGAAGTCTGGAGAGCTTTATCAACATCAGACGGTTTATCAGTTTAAGTTTTAGGCCCTAACTATTGGTGGGCTATGTGCCCACCTTATCCGATGGTGTTGAGGATGTACGAATAATCAATTCTCCTTCCACTTTTCGTCTACTGGATAACAAAGGCTGAGCCTCAATTTGCGCCATTAAGGACTCAATCGCTAGCTTGCCCATATCTGAGTAAGGTAATTCAACGGATGTTAACGCAGGAAAACTTTCCGATGCGATTTGTTGGTTATCGTAGCCAACGATCGCGACATCTTGAGGGATCTTAAGCCCTAGTTCAGCCAGTGCTTGATAGCACCCCATCGCCATGTAATCACTGCCACAAAAGATAGCTTCTGGTGGTTGAGCTAACTTAAACAAAGCTAATGTCTGCTGATGTGCTTCTTTTAATGACCAGTTGGCCTCTGCTAAGTAATTGCTGTTCGGGACAATATCGGCATCAATTAGTGCCTGACGGTAGCCTTCACTGCGTTGTTGGCTCGCAAGCATCCAGTTTTCGCCTGTGAGCATAGCAATACGACAATAGCCTTGTTGGATAAGGTGAGAGACCGCTTTGTAAGCACCGATCATATCGGCAGGTAAAATGCTTGGTGCATCGCTATTGCTTTCGTTTGTGCAGTTTAGGAGCACGGTTGGCAGAGGCGTATTGACCCGTTGTTGTTCAAGTTCACGAGTCATGCTCGATGCGTACACCAAGCCTGCATAATCTCCGCTGTTGATTTCCACTTCAATTTTGCTCGCTAGCACTTCATCGTGGCTGTAATTGAAGATCACTAAAATAAAGTCGTTCGCCCAAGCCTCTTCACGCGCTGAGTTTATAGCATCAATAAAAGGGTCATAACTCGATAACCCGTTGACAACCAGTGCTATTTTATTAGGTCGACCCAGCGCATGAGCGACTTTCTTATTTTTGTAGCCAAGTGATTCGGCGGTATCGAGCACTTTACTTTTTGTGGTGTCTGCAATTTTTACAGACGTTGAACCATTAAGTACCAGTGATACCGTTGATTGAGACACACCTGCCGCTGCAGCAATGTCACTCATAGTGATTTTTTTAGCCATCGTAAATTTCAACTCAACTTAGTTAGCTAAAGATATTAGCTAATTATCAGCTTTCGATCACCTGTTAAAGATGGGGATCACAAAAAGTTGTCCGAGCAGTCTGATAGTTGTGATTGCTCACTCGTTTTTAATCTTAGATAGTAGCGATAAAAATGCAGCTCATTATATTAGCTAATATTATTAGTTAATAATTTAGTTTCAAGGTGAGTAAGATGAAAAGATGGTCTGAAGACAAAGCGTGGCAATGGCAACAACAACATGGATGGTTACGTGGATTTAATTACTTACCAAGGACGGCTGTAAACTGGAACGAAATGTGGCAAGCAGACTCATTTTCACCAGAAATAATGGAACAAGAGTTGGCTTGGGCGAGAGAGGTTGGCTACAACACGCTGCGTACCAATTTGCCTTTCATTGTGTGGCAAGTCGACCGCCAAGGACTGCATGAGCGCATTGATCATTTCTTAGATATTTGTGAACGAAACCAGATTAAGGTAATGATGACCCCAATGGATGATTGTGGATTCTCCGGTGACCATCCGTATCTAGGTCAACAAAAAGCCCCCGTCCCTGACCTGCATAATAGCCAAGCTGCGGCCAGCCCAGGTCGTAATGTTGTTATGGATAAGTCACAGTGGGGTGACGTTGAAACTTACATCCGTGACATTATCTCGACTTATAAAAACGACCCGCGTATTGCGATTTGGGATCTGTACAACGAGCCTACCAACCGTATGATTTTTACCACCAATGGTGAGCTAGCTTACGATGAAGAAATGGAGACGTTTAGCCACGAGTTGATGGAAAAAGCGTTTGAGTGGGCGCGCGATGTGAACCCTACTCAGCCCCTAACGGTGGGTGCATGGCATTGCCCTAGTATTCTCGACCGTAGTTTGCCTATTTTTGAGCATCCAACCGATCGCCGAGCGATGGAGCTATCGGACATTATCACTTTCCATGCTTATCTTCCGTTGGATTTGTTCCATGAAGCGCTGAAAGTTGTGCAAGCGCACAATCGCCCGATGATGTGTACCGAGTGGTTAGCACGTCATGCACAATCTTCCTTACATGAACAGCTGCCAATTTTTAAAGATAAGAATATTGGCTGCTATCAATGGGGATTAGTGAAAGGTAAAACACAAACGCACCTTCCTTGGCCTGAAATTAAACGCAATGACGTTAACTATGCCAGTCAGTGGTTCCACGATCTGCTTGATGAGCAAGGACAGCCATATGATGCAAGCGAAGTACAGTTGATTCAAACACTCGCAGAGGTGGAATAACTGTCATTTAGCCGGCCTAGAGAAAAAGGTCGGCTTCTAAACTAGAATTAAATCAATCGAGACGTGAACAATGACTACTATAAAAAATAGATTGAACAATAGAGAGCTGATTTCTTATTTCGGTTATGGCGTGGGCCAATGCTTTAGTTTTGGCTTGGTTGGCTCGTTCATCTTGTACTTCTACACCGATATTCTCGGTATTTCGCCGATTGCTGCGAGTACCATATTTCTTATTGCACGAGTGTGGGATGCTGTTAATGATCCGTTGATTGCTGGCTATATGGATACGTTAGAATCTCGCTTCGGTAAGTTCCGTCCCTACATGTTGTTTACTCCGTTTTTGATTGTATTGGTGACCATCGCTACCTTCTATAATATCGATGCGGACATGTCGACTAAAGTGATGTATGCGGGTATCACTTATATTCTGTGGGGTACCCTTTACACCATCTCTGACGTGCCATTTTGGTCAATGTCGTCGGTGATGACTGATGAGCCTCAAGAGCGTGCCAAAGCAGCAACGTGTGCCATGTTAGGTGTTAATGCTGGTATTGGCGCAACGCTAGTTATTTTTCCTAAATTAAGCGCATTTTTTGCTGATGGTCGTGCTGATCAAGGTTACTTACCTGCTGTTATCGTATTGATGGTGGCAGGTCTGCTGTTTATGCTGAACGGTTTCTACAATACCAAAGAGCGTATTTCGACGGCGAGCTGTGAAAAAGTAACACTGAAAGATACTTTTCAAGCGGTACGTAAAAACAAGCCATTATTCTTCATCTTGGCTGCATTCTTTATGAATGTGTTCTTCAATCTAGTTAATGGTTTATACATTTTCTTTTTCACCTACAACATGGGCGATGCAGGTTTAGTTTCATTGATTGGTACTATCACTTTAGTCAGTGCTATCGCGTGTTTAGCGACGCCAATCCTAACTAAACGTTTCAAGAAGAGAGATATCTTTATTGCGCTATGTGTGTTGGAAATTATCGCACGTGTTGGTTTTTATCTAACAGGTTATGACAACACAACGGTGGTGATGATGTGGCTGGCAGTAGTAACGGGGCTCTTTATGATGACTAACCCGCTTATTTCAGCGATGATTGCAGATACCGTTGAATACTCTTACTACCATAGTGGTAAGCGTACAGCAGCGATAACTTTCTCTGGCCAAACATTTACAGGTAAATTTTCCGTTGCGGTAGCAGGTGGTTTAACAGGTCTGATCCTGACAACTATTGGTTATGTTCCAAATGCGGACCAAACAGAAACAGCATTGAATGGCATGTTCTTTTGTATTGCTTTACTGCCGGCTTTAGGGGCTTTGGTACGTATATTTATTATGTCTCGTTATACCTTTACTGAAGACCAGCATGCAATTTTACGCGAAAAACTTGAGCGTGGTGAGTTTGCTGAAGGGGTTGTTGATAAGTCAGTAATTACGCACAAAGCGACGTCTTAGTTGTTGAGGTTATTACCACTCATTGCATCCTAGAAAACAGCGCCTAAATTGGCGCTGTTTTGTTTTAACAGGTTTCGTTTATTAGCTTTCAGGAGAGCTATTAACGTGGCTCAAAAGCCAGCGACTGAATTGCTTCTTCAATCGTTAGGAAGTGGATCTTCATCAGGCACACTTCAGCTTTTTGAAACTCGTGGTTTCGAATCAGCTTGGTCACGCTTTCTACTGAATATTGCTCAGGCCGTTTCGCTAGAGACAGTTGATTTGATATCGATTGAAGTGCGTAGCTGTTACCCTCTGAATCAATGAGGTAATCATCTTCGCCCAAGATCATGTCTGAGCATTCTGCTTGAAATTCGTGTTCGGATGCGACGTAAATAAGCTCATCATCACCGTCGAGTTTTACCAAAGATGGCCAACTGATCATTACTGCCCTTTCTATGTGCTGCTTACTGCTTTTAATAGTGGTGACGACAAGCAATTATATAAAAGTTATCGTCATCTGCTTTATACACTAATCGATTCTTGTCATCGATTCGTCTTGACCAAAAGCCAGACAGGTTGCCGACTAGTGGCTCCGGCTTTCCAATCCCTTCAAAGGGCGTTCTTTTAGCGGCTTCAATCAACTTATTTAGTTTCTTGAGCGTTTTCTTGTCTTGGGTTTGCCAGTATAGGTAATCTTCCCAAGCATTATCTGTAAATACAATCTTTCGATCATTCGTCATTATTCAATTCTCGAACGGTTGTATTTCCGGCTTCGAGTTGAGCAATAGATTCAGCCAATCTTTCAGCGTTTTTAGGCGAGCTCATTAGGTACAAGGTTTCTTGCATTGAATTAAAATGATCAAGAGACATGACCACTGCATCTTCTGAATCTCGTCTGGTTATTACCGTAACATCAGAATCGTCTACCACTCTATCGAGCACAGACTTAAGGCTATTTCTGGCCTCAGTAAAAGAAACAATATTCATCACTTATTTACCCTGTTGTTTTTGGATATGTTTAATCTTTCTATATACACAGAATAGTTAATCATTCATGAATTAACTATTCTACATGTTCCGCTTGTTGTACATGTTATATCAGAGGTTACACATGATCAACTTATGGTACATGTCATTCATTGTAAATATGCAGAGAGTTACTGACTCAAAATGCTATTTACTCAAAGATCGGCCTAATGGTGCGAAGTAACCTTGCAGGGCTTGGTATATCTGTTCTCGGTGCGCCATATCAGGATACACGGGGTACATATCAGGCTTGGTTGTGCCATCCACTAGATAAGCGTTCTTGATATCGGAACACGATTCAATCACGGATTCAAAAGCGCGCGCCATCATCTCTGTGGGTAGTGAGAAGTAACGGGCAGACATCGCTTTGTCGGCAATAACACTGCGAGCCACATAATCGTGTTTGTCCAAGTTATTGTCGCTAAGCAGTGTGGCATCAAACAGAGACATCAAACTTTCGTTTAATGGATGAGGTCGCACCGTTCTATCGTGCAACCAACAGTCGCTGGCGAACAGGATCTGCTTGCGAGGGCCAGAGGTATCGCCGATTTCAAACGCTTTCTCAGCGATATAGTGGTCAAATGCATGCCAAAACTCGTGAGCGAGCGCGCCAGCTCCGGCATTCTTCGCGAGGGCTAATTCTCGTTGGTTCGGGGCATAGTGCGCTTGTACGCCTTTTCTGCCGCCACTGCCGAACGCTAAGCCTAATGTGCCGCGAAGGCCAATCGCTTCTGGTGGCAAAGCCAAGATGTAAGCCAAGTCGGCTAGCGAGTCGAATATCAGATTTGCGGCCAACTCTTTTTCTTCTTTCGTGACCCAAGCCCCCACACGAATGCTGCCCATACCGAAGGTCTGTTTGATGTCCATAAAAGACACCTGGTCGCCGTGCCGGTAGTCTGGGCCTTCGCGCGTTTTGTATTTAAAGTGAGTTAACTTCAAAAGGGTCCTTGGAAACAGACGTAAGAATGAATGGGGTGCTCAGCGAGATGCACTTGTGTGAGATGCATCTCTTGGAATTAAAGGACGTTAGCACTTTTGATAGCAAATTGCCGAACAAAATTAGTCTAGATTAAGTTCGAACGCTTCCCATGAGGTTGGGTTACCTTCGCGAGTGAGTGGAAAGAGTGGCTGTTGTGGTTTTGCATAGCTTAATCGGTGCAGTCTTTGAGTTACGTGGTAGCTATCAAGCCCTGATACCGTGACCAAATTCAACGCTTCTAAATCAAGGTAGCCATCCGGCATCACGGCGCGTTTGGGTGCGTGAATCGTTATAACTTCACCGATCAACATTTGCGTTTGATTGCTTTCGATTGTGATCTGTTCTTTGAACGCTAACCCTATCTTTAAACTGCTCTCCAAGACGAAGGGAGCGGGGAATTTGTCGTCATAATAGGCCGTTAAGCCGACCGCGTTGAATTCTGAGACTGGTTTAGGGTAGCGAGCCGAGGTTTGATGGGCCTTTTTAACAAAGTCAGCACCAATGCTGTTAACGGTGAAGTGCTTTGTTTCTAGAATGTTTTCTAGCGTATGACGTCGGCTTTTATCTGGGCGAACAATAAAACCAAGCAGCGCCGGATCAGACCCTAGGTGAATGACAGAGCTTACTATCGCAAGGTTTTCAAACCTCTGTTTATCACAAGTGCCAATTAGGTTGGCGCTTTTAAATCCAGACAAGGAATTAACTAAACGAATGCGGTGGCGCGGGTCCATTGTTTGGATATCTTGTTTAGAAAGGGTCATATCCTTCATATCTTCTCTTCTTCTCATTTATTGTTATCTTCGAGCATGCTCACTAACGGACTTATATGTACGAAGAATCCGCTTTTATCGATCAAAGAGCGCTTATTGGCCGTGGGCAGTTTGTCTCTTTTATCTCTGCTACAGCACAATGAACGAGATCCTTTGCATAGATTTACGTACGTTGACGTCCCTTTACATCACAGGAGCTAAAGTAATGATGTCGTCTTTATGAGTGTTAACAAATGAAAACAGTCCGCAATATCATTTGGGCAATGATTGCCACAATGTTAGCCTTTTGGTTTGCGATGGAACCGCAATTATTCGCTTCAAGCGATGTCTTTGAATGGCGCTCAGCCATGATTCAGTACTCAGGTATTTTGTCTCTGGTGTTAATGTCCATCACAATGATCTTGGCGATGCGTTTGCCTATGGTTGAGAATTGGCTGGAAGGTATGGATAAAGCATATCGAGTCCATAAATGGCTCGGTATCGGTGGTGTTGCACTGGGTGTGACACACTGGTTGTGGTACCAAATACCTAAGTCATTGGTGGTGTCTGGTGTGTTAGATAAGCCTGTTCGACACGATGGTTCAGGGCCGCAAGCTGTTTTGACTGGATGGGAGTTATGGGTCAATGAATTACGCGGTATTGCTCAGAGTATTGGCGAGTGGGGCTTCTACTTGTTGCTCATTTTACTGGTGGCGTCACTATGGGCGGCAGTGAAGTACAAACCGTTTAAATTGTCGCACCGTCTGATGTCGGTTGCGTACCTGTTTATCGCTTTCCACTCAGTAATCCTGCTTAAACGAGCGTATTGGGGAGAACCTATTTATTATCTAACTGTGGCATTTGCTTTGGCTGGGTCTATCGCAGCGATTTACAGTTTGTTGGGCTTGGTTGGGCGTCGTAATCGTCACTCAGCGACGATTATCTCGACTCGCTATTTTCCACAAGCTGAAGTGATGGAGCTGGTGTTAAAACCGGAGGCATCTTGGCAAGGTCACAAAGCTGGGCAGTTTGCGTACTTGCGTTTCGGTAATGAAGACCCGCATCCGTTTACCATTGTTTCTGGCAGTGATGATCCAGAGTTGCGCTTTTTGATCAAAGAGCTGGGTGATTTTACTAATGGCCTATATGAACGAGTGAAAGCGGGCGATGCGGCTACGGTTGAAGGACCCTATGGTCGACTTTATTTTGACCTAAGCAAGCCACAAATTTGGATTGCTGGTGGTGTCGGGATAGCGTCGTTTTTTGCAACACTTGAAGCGCTCAAAACAGAACGAGATCATCCTCGTATTCAACTGTTTTATTGTACTCGCGGTGTTGATAAGCAATTAATCGATGAGTTGTGGCACCTAGCACACGCGGTTGGTGTGAAGTTGACCGTGATAGATACCTTGCACTCACCGCGGCTAAACGCCGGAAGAATTGTCAATCAATGTGGCGACCTCAACGAGTACGAGATGTATTTCTGCGGGCCGGAGTTGTTCTCTACATCACTGAAAAAAGAATTAGACACCTATCAATTTGATATTGAAAAGCACTACCACGAAGAGCTGTTTGTGATGCGTTAAAGCCAACTATTGGAGCTGTGATTGTTAAATTAGTCAATCGGCACAGTGTAAAAAGGCGTAAAGTCACTCAATTTGTTATTGCAGCGGTTTGCTATTGAGCGATACCATATAGGGCTGTTTCTTTGGTAAAGATGTAATTATGTCAGATGAAAAACTCGCACTCGAATGGATGCGCCAACAAGCTCATAAAGTTGACCCATACGTTATCGATCCATCGTTTGATGAATGCGTTGAGTTGCTTGATCCTGCCTTCAAGAAAGGCAAGAGTGTTGCTCAACTCAAGTATCTGTTATCAGAAGCAGATCGCCGAGCGGGCGCGGCAGAACGTAAGCATGCGGCTTTAAAATACGCCAAAGAGAAAAGCCCAAATGCTGGTCAAATCTTGCGACTGCAAAGCAAGCTTCAACAAGTTCAGTTGGCTCTCAAGCTTGCCACTGGCGATAACAATATGACCATATCTCAGTTCTGTGCGGAGTACGATGTCTCTAAGCGTGACGGCAATACGGCATGGAATGAAAAGTTGGTGGAGCAGGGTAAGAGAAAGTAGCGATCTCTATTTCTATTTTTTGATTTAGTCGTTTTTCTATTGAACTTTAAATCATGCTCGCAGAGCCGTTAACTCGGTATCTTGAACCCCAATCATTGATATGCATTGCCGTGGTTTGAGCGCGGCGTATTGTCTCAACGATGCCCTCATTATTTTGGTGACGCACTCATGAACCTCTCCCAGATTGACCTGAATCTTCTTTTCGTTCTTAAGCATTTACTCGAAGAAAAACACGTCTCTAATACCGCAATGTCTCTGAACATGAGCCAGTCTTCGGTAAGTCGTACGCTACAAAAAATGCGTACCTTCTTTGATGATGAGCTGCTGGTACGTAAGAAGTATGGCTATGAGCTGACCCCAAAAGCAGAGTCGATTAAAAACGATATCAACACCGTTATTACTAACCTGGAAAAGTTGGTTCATAAGCAGTCGTTTGACCCAAGCAAGGTTGATAGTACTGTGAAATTTTATGGCTTACTGCCTCAAATTAATACCTTAATACCTTAATGCCCAAGGTGATCGCTAAGATCCGCAAAGAAGCGCCGAACATGATCGTGAGTTTAGATTCTGCGCCCAAGCGTCATTTCGAATCCTTGGTCGCAGGTGATGTGCACTTTGCCTTATCTTCGCATCAGCCGCCTTCTGCTGAGCAAAATATCTATCGTATGACAGTGGCGAAGCGCACGTTCCGTTTGTTGATGAGCCGAGAGCACCCATTGGCGAATGAAACTCTGACCCCACAAAAGCTGGCGGAATATGATTTTGGCCAAGTCTCTCTACAAGGTGAGAAAAGGCTCTCTTTCGAACACAAATACCAAGAACTCGGTTTAGCCAATAAAAAGCAGCGCCTGTCTGCACCTGTGCAGTTGAGTAACTTCAGCTCGGCGCCAAGTATTGCTGCTGAAACCGACATCATCTTTCACCTTCCAACACCTTTTGCAGAAGCAGCGTGTCATGATCCCCGCCTGATCACCAGAGAAGTCCCAGAAGAACTCCACTTGAGCTTTCAAGAAGTTTATTTGTACTGGCACAAGCGATTTCATGATGACCCGATGTGTGAATGGGTACGTGAAATATTCAAAGACCTCTATGTAGGCAAAGATACGTACTCTTAAAAGAGAGTGACTTCTAGTTAAGTAAGCACCGAAGTCTGAGTGATTTGAGAGCCGTTATTCGCAACATCATCAGTTTCATATCAAGCATAAGGTGAAGGTAACTATCCGTCTGGCGGATAGCGATATTCTATTTTGGCGATAGCATTATGCTTGAAGCGAATGATTTACGCCGCTCTAATTAAGAATGTTTATTAAATGCAATCTCAATTTAAGTAGAGCCAAGATGAACACTATTCAAACGTTTACTCGTTCCCCCCTTTCTAAGTCTATAGCTGCTGCGTGTTTTGTATTCCCTGTGATGGGCTTTGCTAACGAACAAGTAAATCAAGTTGATACCGAAGCTTTGACCATTGAAGCGACGACTATGGAAACCATGGTTGTGACAGCAGCTGGTTATGAGCAGGTTGTCACTGAAGCGCCAGCGTCGATCAGCGTGATTACTCGTGAGCAGCTGGAAAACCGATCGTATAAAGATCTGACAGACGCGCTGCGTGATGTACCTGGTGTGATAGTGACAGGTGGTGGTTCGAGCCAAGACATTTCAATACGTGGTATGCCTGCAGAATACACGGCGATTTTGGTCGATGGACGCAAGCAGTCTGGCCGTGAAACACAACAAAACAGCAGTGGTGGCTTTGAGCAAGATTGGCTACCACCTCTAAGCGCGATTGAGCGAGTTGAAGTCGTGCGTGGCCCAATGTCGACGCTTTACGGTTCAGACGCGATTGGCGGTGTGATCAACATTATCACTCGTAAAGATTATCAAGAGTGGTATGGCAGCGTACGTGGTGAAACAACACTGCAAGAGAACTCAGACTCGGGCAATTCATATCAAAGCCAAGTGCATCTAGCGGGCCCTCTTATTGATGGCTTGTTGAGTGCTTCTTTCTCTGGTTTATATCAAGAGCGTAAGGAAGATGAGATTCTTTACGGATACGGAGGCAAAACATTAGAGAGTTACCGTGGCGCACTACACTTGACGCCTACGGATGACGATACTTTCTCGTTTGATTACACCTATCACGATCAAGAACGAGTGACGACGGATGGAAAATCGAAAACCACAGACTCTGAGCGTGTGAACAATCGTCAATCATTGGGCCTATCTCACTCAGGCAACTACGACTGGGGCTCGGGCACTTCATACATCAACAATGAAACGGTTGAGAATGAAGGCGGAGAAATGGAAGTGGAAAACCTGACTCTGAACTCACAATGGTCTATGCCTGTGCTTGAGGCGCACTACCTAACTATCGGCTTCAACTATACACGTCAGGAGCTGACAGATTCTGCAGAAGATCATGTCTTCAAAAATAACCAATGGTCACTGTTTGCGGAAGATGAATGGTACATCACCGATTCTTTTGCTCTAACAACTGGCCTCAGATTTGATCAAAATGACGTGTTCGAGTCTCATCTGAGCCCTCGCGTTTATGGTGTGTGGAGTGTCGACTCATATTGGACAGTGAAATGGGCGTGTACTTTGTTGGCGATGCCGATTTAAGCTCGAACTTCACCGTGTTCTACAGTGACTTTAAAGACAAGATCGACAAGAAAGAGCTGAGCACTAACTGTGGCCGACGTGGTTGTGATTCTACCTACGTGAACATTGAAGACGCGATTACTTACGGTGCTGAATACACGATAAATAAAGGCATTACCGAGGCGATTTCTGTCGGTTCGACGTATACCTATACACATACTGAGAAGCAGTCCGGTGAAGATGAGGGTAAGCCACTAACGCAAATTCCTGAGCATTTAGCTACCGTAAATGCAGATTGGCAAGTACGTGATGATGTCCAATCTTGGATACGAGTGACATACCGTGGCAAAGAGTCAGAACCGACAACGAGTAGTTCAAAAACACAATACGAAGCGCCATCAATTACTTATGTTGACTTAGGTGCCAACTGGTATGTGCAAAAGAACCTTAAGGTGATGGCTGGTATCTACAACCTATTTGATGAACAAACCGATTACGAAGAGTTTGGCTACGTTGAAGATGGTCGTCGTTGCTGGCTAGCAGCAGAAGCGTCATTCTAGATAAGAGGTTCATAATGAAAAAGATAACAAAATTACTGATGCTTTCATTTGTTGGATTATCGGCTGCTAATGCTAATGCTAATGCTAATGCGGTATACACAGTAGAAAAGGACATCTTGTTTAAGACGGTAGAAGCACGAGAGATCAAGCTTGATCTCTACCTTCCCAAAACAGAAGCAAAGGTTGATGGAAAATATCCGTTGCTCGTTTGGGTACATGGCGGTGCGTGGAAGCGTGGCACTAAAGACGATATTCCGACTAAAAACCCGTTGTTGCTTAATTCTGTTTTGGATGAAGGTTATGCGTTGGCTGCGGTCGATTATCGTTTAAGTGGCGAAGCAACTTTCCCAAAACCAGTCGCGGATATTAATGATGCTATTAACTATCTTCATGACCATGCTAACAAGTACAATCTTGCCGCCGATAACGTGGTTATGATGGGGCGTTCAGCTGGTGGTCATTTAGCGGGATTGGTCGGCGCAAGTAATACGTACGGTGACATTAGCTTTTACTCAGAACCTAAGTATCGAGTGGCTGGAGTTGTAAGCTTTTTTGGCCCGACGGACCTGCTGGAACTAGGTAATAAAGGGAACAGACCAACCAGTAAAAAGTCGTCGGTGTCACGCTTTTTAGGTGATATCCCGAGTGAAGTACCAGAGCTAGCGGCACAAGCTTCAACGACCAGTTATATAAACAGTGATGCTCCGCCTTACATTCAGTTCCATGGAACACTGGATAAGCGAGTGCCTTTAGCGCAAAGCCAGATCCTCAAACATGCTTTGGACAAGTACGGCATTGAGAATCAGCTGTTTATCGAGGAGGGTGTTGGTCATAGTGCTCCAATTTTTGATACCGATAAATATGTACCGCATGTGATTGCGTTTTTAAAGCGACATTATCCAATTAAATAATCTCTACTTTTGTGACGTTACAACGCGCTAGAAAGCATTCATTGAGCCATTTAAAGCCAAGTTGATCACTAAGGTTCAACTTGGCTTTTTTATTGGAAGCTTTCATAAGTATCTGGATTCATTTCTAACTTCCCTTTTATGATTCGATCGTCATTTATTAGATCGAACAAAACCGTGTTCACCTTCGATAATTGAGTTATTTATCAGTTAAAGGTGGTGGTTATTGTGTGTTTCATCACGATTTGTTCATAACTGACTCTAACTTATCGACGACCTTGATAAAGGCTTCAATGTGCGCGATACACTATTTTTCGCCCATTAATCAATTTCACTTGTGACAAAGTTATCAGAATTATGCATTTTCGGTAACGTTCCCGAAATTATCGATCTATCATCCACTCAGATACAAAAGTGAAGTAATCAACACGACTGATTTCTATTTCTTCTTCGATATAGAGCTTATACATCAAAAGTATAAGCCGAAATGTGCTTACGAATTGTTTTGGGAACGTTTGCAAATAATCCAAAACAATTAACGTGAGAACATCAGAATGAAACGACACATTTTAGCGGTTGCTGTAACAATGGGGCTAATGACTACATCGGTATTAGCAAGTGAAGACGTTGCAGCATTAGAGCAACGTATTAATGAATTAGAACAAAGGGTTGCACAAACAGAGCAGGTCTCTACCGAGGCCAATGAAAAGGCTTCTTCGTTTGAGTTTCACGGCTATGCTCGCTCTGGGTTATTGATCAACGACGACCTAAACGGCGCGACAGGTACTGGTCCTTACATGACAGCGGCGGGTGCCATTGGAGCTCCAATTGGACGTCTTGGTGTTGAAGATGATCATTACGTTGAAGCGAACTTGATTCATAAGCGATTTGCAGACGATGGCTCTAGTGCTTTGTTTCGCATCATGTTGGCCGACAGTACTGAGACAAATAACGAGTGGACTGCCAGCGAAAGCCAGTTGAATGTGCGACAAGTGTATTCAGAACTGAACCGTCTGAGCATGTTCTCTGAATCTGAAGCGTTTTCTGAAGCAACGTTTTGGGCGGGTAAACGATTCGATCGCGACAACTTTGATATTCACTTTTTCGATTCGGATATTGTCTTCTTATCAGGTACTGGTGCGGGCGTTTATGACGTTCAGATGAGCGACAACTGGAAAGCGAATTTCTCTATTTATGGCCGAGATTTTGGTGAGATTGATAGCTCGTCAACAGATGTAGAAAACTACATTGCAACTATGAATAACCGTATTGGCCAATGGCAAGTGATGTTGAGCGGTATGACCTCAGCAGACAACGATAGCCGCCTAAATGGCGCAGCTGAAAGTGGTGTACACGCAATGTTTGCGTACCATGGAGACAACTTCTTTGGTCTGAGCGAAGGCTTCTCTAAAACGGGTATGTTAGTGGGTAGTGGCCTAGGTGCAGAGCTAAAAGGCATCGGTTCAAATGGTGATCTACTGGATGACGCGAAAGCCGTTCGCCTGTTTAGCTACGGTGTCACTCGCATTGGCGACAACTGGCGCTTAGCACCTGCATTAATGGCAGAGCATAGCCAAGATCGTTTGAAGAAGAATGACGAGTTCACATGGGCTTCTTTAAACGTTCGATTAGCTCAAGAGTTCACAGAGAACTTTGAGATGGTTTACGAAGGTTCATTGCAATACATGGATTTAGACAACTCGACAGAGCAAGCGAGCGGCGGTTTCTACAAAGCGACAGTTGCACCAACACTCAAGCTTTCAACTAGCACTGGTTTCTTTGATAGGCCTGAACTGCGTTTCGCTGTGAGCTATGTGGATTGGAGTGAAGACCTGAATGGTTACTCGATTAGCACTGAAGCAGATGCTGCAACGATGGGAGAGGGCGGCGAGGTTCTGTTTGCACTGCAGATGGAAACTTGGTTCTAATTGCTTGATATATCGTTTAGATAGAGAGTGTTACTCATGATGTGATAGTCGCATCACCAAATGCCAACCTTATCGTTTCAACTCGAAGGTTGGCATTTTTTATCTTGGGATAACCTGATCTCTGAAATAAATCGCTAGCAAGACTCTCGGTCAATAGTGGTGAAGGTCAACACCATCTTGCTCATTTCAAAGCCTTTTTTCTCAATACGGTCGAGTAGCAGCTTGGCTCCATTTTCTCCCGCTTTATCAAACGCATAGTTAAACGTAGACAGCGTTGGTGTGCATACTGAAGCAAGTTCATCATCACCCACGCCGAGTACCAAGACATCCTTTCCTGGAACGAGGCCCGCTTCTTGAATTGCTCTGATCGCACCGATTGCGATACGGTCAGTGGCGCAGAATAGGCCGTCGAGCTTGGTGTGCTCCTTGAGATACTGCTTCGCCAGTTGGTAACCTGATTCTATGGTGAAGTCGCCACGGGCGTGAAATTGCAGTGTGAGGTCGTTAAATTGAAGCGATTGAGCGAAGCCTTCCGATCTCATCTTATCAACCGCAATATCATCACCTTGCACACCGATGAATCCCATATGCTTACAAGCTTTCGCTATGAGGCGATTACCCGCTTCAAACCCTACGCGAGTGTCGTCGTGCACAATGCTTGGGATGTTAAACATTGACCCGTCTTGACCAACCAATACCACGGGTACGGCAGAGCTTTGAATCGCTTTGACTAATTGGTTGTCGAGGTGGGTCGCGTACAGGATGATGCCTTCAACACGCTTCTGGTTAAATATCTGAATATATTCAAGTTCTTTATGGTGTGTTTGGTGTGTGCTCGCTAATAATACATGCTTGCCCGCTTGCTCTAAGACGGCGGTTAAACCATCGACACCCTGAGAGGTGGCATGGGAAGAAACCCTAGGAACAATCACGCCAACCAGGTTGGTTTTTTGGGACTTTAAGTCTTTAGCGACTTGGTTTGGGAGATAGCCACACTCTTCAACCGCTTTACGCACCTTCACCTTGGTCGCGTCTTTTACGCCATACTCATCATTGATTACTCTTGAAACCGTCGACTTGGAAACTCCAGCGAGACGAGCGACATCATGAAGACTAGCCATTATTCATTATCCAATTGTAATTTTAGTTTTGGGATTGTTTGCAAACAGAGCATCAAATTTACCTGTTATTAGGGGATTTTAACCCTGTCTTCTTATCCTAGGGAGATAATTTGAAGATCATTCTCACACTATTGAGCAGTTATCTTTGATCATTTGTTATTTCTAGGCAAAAATTTGTTTTGCAAACGTTCCCGAAAATTCAAAAGCTCAAATGATAATCCAATGGGGTATGTAATGAATTATCCAAAAATAGCAAAAGAGCTGCTTTCTCTATTAGGTGGTAAAAGTAATATCACCGCACTCGCACACTGCGCGACTCGTCTGCGTCTTGCGGTTGCAGACCAAGATAAAATTGATGAACAGGCGATTGATAACCTAGAAGGGGTTAAGGGCCAGTTTAAAGTGGCAGGTCAATATCAGATCATCTTTGGCTCAGGCATCGTAAACCAAGTTTATGCTGAGTTGGCTAAGCTGACTGAAATGACGGAAATGTCGACCAACGATGTGGCGTCTGCAGGTGCTGACAACCAAAATATCCTGCAACGCGCGGTGAAAGGCCTGTCTGATATTTTTGTACCAATCATTCCGGCGATTGTTGCTGGTGGTTTGTTGATGGGTATCTACAACCTATTGACGGCTCAAGGCTTATTCATTGATGGCAAATCTTTAATCGACGCTAATCCGGGTTTGACCGACTTAGCAAACATGATCAATACATTTGCTAATGCTCCTTTTGTGTACTTACCTATTTTATTAGCATTTTCAGCGAGTAAGAAGTTTGGTGGTAACCCATACCTTGGCGCGGCTTTAGGTATGTTGATGGTTCACCCAGACTTGCTTAACGGCTGGGGCTTCGGTGGCGCATCAGTGTCGGGCAGCATTCCGGTTTGGAACATTTTAGGTTTCGAAATCGAGAAAGTAGGCTATCAAGGTTCAGTACTACCCGTTCTTGTTTCTGCGTTTATTCTAGCGAAAGTTGAGCTTGGGCTGCGTAAAGTTATTCCTTCGGTTCTGGATAACTTGCTAACGCCGCTATTGGCGATTTTCATAACTGGTTTGTTAACATTCACGATTGTTGGTCCATTTACTCGTGATATCGGCTTCCTGCTTGGTGACGGCCTAAATTGGTTATACAACAGTGCTGGCTTCATTGGCGGTGCGGTGTTTGGTTTGATTTATGCGCCGTTTGTTATTACTGGTATGCACCATAGCTTTATTGCTATTGAAACTCAGCTGCTTGCGGATATCGCAACAACTGGTGGTACGTTCATCTTCCCTATCGCGGCGATGTCTAACGTGTCACAAGGTGCAGCGGCACTGGCGGTTGGTTTCATGAGTAAAGATAAGAAAATGAAAGGTATCGCGATTCCTTCTGGTGTGACTGGCTTGCTTGGTATTACTGAACCTGCAATGTTCGGTGTGAACTTGAAGCTTCGCTATCCATTCATTGCTGCGGTTTGTGCCGCTGCGATTTCAAGCGCGTTTATCACGATGTTCAATGTGAAAGCACAAGCACTGGGTGCGGCGGGTATTCCTGGTATCATCTCAATATCACCAGAAAAGATTGGCTACTACGTGGTAGGTATGATTATCGCGTTCGTGACTGCCTTTGCTCTGACCGTTGTTTTAGGTCTGCGCGAGCGCAGCAAGCAAAACATTAAAGCAACAGCTTAACGTTTCTCCCTAGAAGTGAAGCCCCCCTTTTCACTTCATTTCCTAAGCTTTGGGGTGCTAGCTAGGTGATTTGGCTTAGCTAGCCTTTTTATATTTTCACATGACAGCGTGAAGTGTCACCTTGCTTTTGGTTGCTACTGCTTTCGATTGCCATCGCTTTCGGTTGTCATGATTTTCAGTTTTAAGGTAAGAAAGATGAATCAAGTTTGGGTAACTGGAGACGCCGTCGTCGACCTCATTCCGGAGACTGACGCGACATTATTGAAATGTCCGGGCGGTGCGCCTGCTAATGTCGCGGTAGCGATTTCTCGCCTTTTAGGCAAAAGCGCATTTTTTGGCCGAGTGGGTAACGATCCGTTTGGCACTTTTATGGAAGTGACTCTGCAAAAGGAAGGTGTGAATACCGAGCGTTTGGTGAAGGACCCTGAACAACGCACGTCAACCGTGGTGGTCGATCTTGATGACCAAGGCGAGCGTAGCTTTACGTTTATGGTTAAGCCAAGTGCCGACCAGTTTATGTCTGTTGAAGACATTCCCGAATTTAAGAAAAACGAGTGGCTACACGTCTGCTCGATCTCTTTGGCTAATGAACCAAGCCGAAGCAGTACCTTCGAAGCGATCCGACGTATGAAAGCCGCGGGCGGTTACATCAGCTTCGATCCAAACCTTCGCGATGAAGTGTGGCAAGATCCATCTGAAATCAAGCCTGTGGTCATGAAAGCGGTTGAGTTGGCGGATGTGGTTAAATTCTCTGAAGAAGAGTTGGATTTCTTAACCGGTTCAACTTCGATGGAGCAAGGTTTGGCTCATATTGCAGATCTTAACAACACGCTTGTTCTGGTTACACAGGGTGCGAAAGGTGTTTGGCGAGTATTTGAAAAGCAAGGTGTGTTGATTTCAGGTCGCTCAGTGACGCCAGTGGATACCACGGGTGCAGGCGATGCTTTTGTTGGCGGTTTGCTTGCAAAGCTTTCTCAAGATGATGAGTGGAACAATCAACAAGTCGTCGATTCTGCAATTCAGTGGGCGAATGGGTGTGGTGCACTGGCGACCACGCAAAAAGGCGCAATGACCGCACTTCCAACGCAAGAAGCTCTTACTCAGTTTATTCAAAAAGACTCTTCAAATACGAATGCCGTAGAGGAGAGTGTATGAGTTTGAACTCGAACTGGACAGTAGAGCAAAGATATCGCCGTATAGAAGATATTTCTCTAGAGAGTATTGATGCGATGGTAGAGCTTCGCAAACAAGACTCTGGCTATCCAAGCTACCATATTGCGCCTAAGTTTGGTCTGCTTAATGATCCGAATGGTCTGTGTTTCTTTAATGGTGAACACCACCTATTTTACCAATGGACGCCAGTTGGCCCCGTCCATGGTATGAAGTACTGGTACCACCTTTCTACCAAAGACTTCGTTCATTTCGAAGACCACGGTATTGGCTTGCACCCAGACCAAGATTACGACTCTCACGGTGTTTACTCTGGTGGTGCATTGGTCGAAAACGACAATGCATTGTTGTTTTTTACAGGTAACAAGCGCGATGGAAATTGGTTGCGAGTGCCAACTCAATGTTTTGCCAAGATGACTGCTGACGGCAAAATAGAAAAGCACGGCGTGGTTATCGAAAACGATCACTACACCGAACATTTCCGCGACCCAAAAGTGTGGAAACAGGGCGGCGATTATCTGATGGTTGTGGGTGCTCAAACGCCTCAAAATACTGGCTCTATGGCGCTATATTGCAGCCGAGACCTGATGAATTGGCAGCACAAAGGTCCAATTCAAACTCGTTACAACAACCTTGGCTATATGTGGGAATGCCCAGATTTCTTTGAAATAGAGAATCAGTCGGTGATGCTGTTTTCTCCACAAGGTGTGTCTAGCGAAAATCCATACGATTTCAAAAATATCTACTCGGTGGCTTATATCGTCGGTGACCGCTTAAATCTCGATTCGGTAGAACTGGAAAACCACCAAGATATTGCGCAGCCAGATTATGGCTTCGATTTCTATGCACCACAGACTTATTTAGATGATACAGGCCGCCGTATTCTGATTGCTTGGATTGGTCTGCCTGAGATTGATACACCATCTAATGAGTATCAGTGGGCGGGCATGTTGTCGTTACCACGCGAACTTCAAATCCAAGATGGCTATCTTGTTCAGTCTGCTTTACCTGAATTGAAAGCGCTACAGGGTGAAGCTGTGGTGGTTGAAAATGCTCTTGAATTGGATACAACCAGCTTCATGGTTGAGCTCGAAACGGATACTGACGAGTTTGAGTTTACACTTACTAACGTTGCGGGTGATAACATCGTATTCAGTGCTACAGAAAAGGAGTTCATGCTTGATCGCAGTAAGATGTCTCAGCTCTACGCGGAAGAGTTTGGCTCAGTGAGAAAAGCACCGAGGTTGAGCACCAAGCAAATCATCGAGGTTTATGTTGATAAGTCAGTGATCGAAATCTTTATCAATGGCGGTAAGCACACAATGACCAGCCGTTTCTTCATTGATGACTTGAGTTCATTGTCGATGACTGGTGACGTGAACACCGTTTATCACTCGATGAACCCAATTAAAGGGTTGGACAACTAACCTCCGCTTATCTCCATCAAGAAAGCCGCTGATCATCAACAGCGGCTTTTGTTTGGTCTGCGACATCACTATTGTGCTAACTCTTTGACCTTGTCCATTCCCCGTAGCCCTGAATCTCAAGTCCATTTAGAACAAACAACCAACGCTAAGGTCGAATGTTATTGAAACTGACCTTCTGCGTTCCGTCATCTTTATTCAATAGCTCCACCACATCGCCTTGATAGTAATACGGTTCCATTGGCATCTCGCTGTTGGTCGGCCTTGCGTAATGCAATATTGCTGGCTTCGCGTCAACTTGCTGAGCGAACAAATAGCCAATCAGCGCATGTTCAAACTGGTGATAACCGTTGCCCCAATGGAAAGCTTTGGTGCGTTTTGGGTCAAGCCCGACACCGCCGTATTTGTGGTCGACCCATACATCATGAAAGGTCGGTAACGTGTATTGCAGGACGTCTTTCATCGAACCATCGACAAGTGAAACCGTCATTGCTGCTTGATCAAGTTCCGCCCACTCCCATGATGAAGCCCACTCACTGTGCGGTCTGCTTTGCCAGCCAGTTATCTCTTGTCCTTTCCAGGCTTTCTGAAGTTCCTCGCCATAATATTGGGAGACACTCACGAACTCTTTCTGATATTGCGCCTGATCCAAAGTGTATTTCATACCGTCTAAACCAAACTCCGACCATTCAGAGTTATTCAATGTTTGGCCTGTAAGGTAAGTCATCCAATACGCTTTGATGGTGTGTCCAAAATCATTGTGATTAGCATTCGGCATCATCGCTGCTTTATCGTGAATTGCACCGTAGAAGCGTTGTTCATCTTCAGAATGGTATTGGTCAATCATGGCTTGCGTGAGCCAGTTTAAGTCATCAAGCCATTTTGATTTGATGGGCTCTTTGAGCAGAGGATCGACTAACAACAGGTAGCCGTTTATTTGATCAAGTTGCGCAACCAGTTCACGTCGTTTTGCACTGCCATCTTCACCGTCGGCGAGTACCCAAGCAAGACCGCTGTTGTCGCTAAGTCGATATTTATCAAAGATAAAAGCTTGTTGGGCGATGAGTGCTTCTTCTACCTTTTTGTCTTGAGTCAGGTAGTAGTACATGGCAAGGCCAACTAATGCATACGCTTGATCTTGAGAAGTACGCTGCTGCCAATTCTGGCCTACTTTTCCCTCTTTTGTGTAGCCGATAAAGCCGCCGTTTTGCTTATCTTCTAGCTGATCAATGAGGTAGTACGCCCCTTGCTTAGCAAGCGCTAACGCCTGCTTGTCTCCGGTAAGGTGGTAGAGCACGCCATAGGCATAAGTTTGACGTGACTTCATCCGCGTAAACTCTTTGCCAAAGTGTGGCGTGATCCAGCCTTTGTTCAATTCAGGGCACACATCAGATACATCGAGCAAGGTACCGTCATCACAACGAAACGTCGGGAAGTTGCCTATCGGTTCTCCCTGAGCACTAGGCATTAGCCAGTAAGGTGCCAGCCCTTCAGAGGCATGATTGATCCAGTCTTCTCCAGAGGGAAGGGTGACATTGGCAGATACGGCCAGGCTGGCCACGCTGAGTAATGCGATCGTTGCTCGTAACATGATGTTTATCTTAATGATTTGAGTTTCGTTGAATATAAACAATCGCATCTGCACATTGTGATTCGGTGATCACAATCGACCAAATTATTAAGGTTTAAATAAAGGCTCACAGACTAGTGAGCCTTGAAAGGGTGTCTTGTATTTTATACAGGCTTGCCTGCCTCGTCCTCTTCAACCACATCGGTTTCTAAGCTTGCCTCTGCCAACCATTTTTGTATTGATGGGCTGTTAAGAACGCGTTGTTGATACTGTGATGCCTTTTCGGAAAGTTGTATTCCATAGGTTTCTACACGTAAAGCCACAGGTGCAAACATCGCATCGGCAATCGACCATTCACCAAACAACCATCCTTCAGGGTATTGTTCCATTTGTGCTGACCATATTGCATCGATACGAGCGATGTCTTTCAAGGCGCCTTCACTGAGTTTTAGCTTTCGTTGTGCGCGGCAGTTCATCGGCATTTCATTTCTGACGGCAAAAAATCCAGAGTGCATCTCGGCGGAAATTGCTCGGGCATGGGCGCGTTCTTTCACTGAACTGGGCCATGCTACGCCGTTCAAGTGAGCGTCGTTAACGTATTCGAGAATGGCCAATGAATCCCACACAGCAACGTCACCGTCAACTAGGGTTGGAACCTTGGCCGTTGGCGTCACTTTCGCCAGAGTGTCGTAAAAATCAGAGGTGAATAGCTTGAGCTTGATGACTTCTGTACTCAGGTTGTAGTTGTCGAATATTAGCCATGCGCGCAGTGACCAAGTTGAGTAGTTCTGGTTTCCAATATAAAGCTGCATCGTTGCTTCCTTGCGTTTGGTGAGTATGCTTTTGAGCTTAGGGGATTGTATTGCGGAGCACTAACGGATAATTTTGATGCAATACATTAATAAAAACGATGGGTGGTGATTTCAATATGGATATTGATGCTTTGCGAGGCTTTCTCGCGTTTGTGGAAACCAGTAGTTTCACTCGTGCAGCGAAACAGATAAATCGTACCCAATCGGCATTCAGTGCTCAGATGCGTAAGTTGGAAGAAGAACTCAACGTCACTCTTTTCCAGAAAGAAGGACGTAATTTAATACTGACTGAAGCTGGCTTAGCGCTGCGTTCTCATGCCGAACAGTTGGTCGCCCTCCACAACACCGCCCTCAAGCAAGTAAAGCGTTATGAAGACAAACAACCTCTGCGACTCGGCTGCCCTGAAGACTACAACGACACCATTCTTCCAAAAGTGATTCGCCTGTTACAGCAAGCAGAACCTACCTGTTCCATTCAAATATTTAGCCTACCAAGTATTAACCTCAGAGAGTGGTTAGATGATGGCCGTTTAGATGCGGCGATTGTCACCAGAGCGCCTGATAGTGAAGAGGGTTACTGGCTTACACATGATGTGGGTGTTTGGATAAGCAGCCCTGACTATGCATTCGATGAGTCTAAACCAGTCCCACTAGCCTTGTTTCAGACCGATTGTAAGTACCACGCAGCGGCAGTGAATGGCTTAACCAAGCAGGGCACGCCTTATCAGTTATTGGCGTGTAGCAATACCGCTTCAGCGCAGCGTGCAATCGTGAAAGCAGGATTAGCGATTGGTGCGATGGGTAAGCTAAGCGTGACTTCAGATTTGAAAATTCTTGATGATATGCCGCCGTTGCCTTCGGTCGATATTGTGCTGATCCTAGCGAGTAAGCATCACCCGGTATTGGATAAAGAAGTGCTCAATCAACTTGTGGAGCTGGGTTCTGAGTAGCTTAGGTTCATCTTCCTATTGGAGGATTCCCAAGCTTTTCAATTTTCGATAAATGGTATTGCGGCCGATACCGAGTATTCTCGAAGTCTTACTTATGTTGCCTTGGTTGGCTTGATAGGTTTGCAGCAAGGTTTCTTCAACGGTACTTCTTAAATCGTTATTAGCTGTACCTTTGGTGGTATTAGGAGGCGTGAGTTGATGCTGATTATCGTGTGCTAATGACGTGAGATGTTGAGCAAGGTGGCTGGGCACATGCTCGAGTGTGAGTTGGGGTTCATCACTTGCTAATAGAGCAGCAACCTTAAGTAAGTTGTCTAATTCTCGGATATTACCCGGCCAAGAATAGGCGCACAGTAAGCTCATCAAGTGCGGGCAGATTGTCTGTTCGTCTTCGGCGTATTTACGATGAATGTGCTCGATTAAAGCGTGCTTGTCTTGTCGGTGTTGTAGGCTTGGCAAGGTGAAGGCTAAGCCATTGAGTCTGTAATACAGGTCTTGCCTAAACTCACCTGTTGCGACTAACTGCTCGAGGTTTTTGTGAGTTGCAGCGATGATCTGACAATCGACTTGATAGCTTTGATTGGAACCAACTGGCACCACGGATTTGTCTTGCAGAACATGCAGTAGTCGGCACTGAGCTTCTAAAGGCATGTCGGCGATCTCATCTAGAAATAGAATCCCTTTATCTGCTTGACGGATCTTACCTTGGAAGCCCTTGTGGCTTGCTCCCGTAAAGGCGCCCGGCGCGTAACCAAACAGTTCAGATTCGATAAGGTCTTTCGGCAGCGCACCGCAATTTACTGCTACTAGGGGCGAAGATTTACGTTGGCTTTGTTTGTGCAACGCCTTTACAAATTCGCCTTTGCCAACGCCCGTTTCTCCTAAGATTAATAGGCTGATCCCTTTGTCGATTACCTTGTTGGCTTGCTGCCAAGCATGTTCAATTTGTTGTTCACCATGGTGCAAATCGCACGATGCTGAAATGGAACGCGTGCGTTTTGCAGTTGGTTGTTTGAGGTGCTGTTTCTCAAACACAAAGGGCGTGTCTAATGAGGTTCGGTTGAAGAGCGTATCTATGCATTCGCCGACGATCGAGGTTTGATCCAGCAGTTGAGAGGCGACTTGATTGTGCGCCACTACCTCACCAGCTTCATTGGCTATTACTATCCCTTGCCAACCACTGTGTAATAAAGATTTCTCACACGCGAGATCGATTCGAGTGGTGCCTTGTGGGATATGACTCAGAAGCTGGTTCTCAACAAGCTGAACCATATTTTGAACCAGTAATTGGACGGAACTGTCGTGTTGTTGCTGCTCACTGGTGATGTCTAACACACCAACCATTTGCCCTTGATGATCAAACACCGGGCTTGCTGAACAGCTGATAAATCGATGCTGTTGAATGAAGTGCTGTTCGCCAATGATAGATACTGGTTTGGCTTCAACAATCGCGGTGCCAATCGCGTTGGTGCCTTTAAGTTGTTCCTGCCAACACGCTCCTGAGCTGAGTGCAATTGACGTCAGCTTCTCTTTAAACCGCTCCTGTCCCCAACTTGCCAGAATCACGCCCTCAATATCGGTCAAAATCAAACGACTGTCGGTACGAGCAAACATCTGATTAAACAAAGGCAGCGCATTGCGTTCTACGATATGGATCAAGTCAGCCGATTGATGACGTCGCTGTTTAAGGATCGATTGCGGCAGGCGAATGTCTTCAGGAAGTCGTCTCTGTTTTAGACCCGCTTCTGTGCTGCGGTGCCAAGAGGACGAAAGCCAATCTGAGGTGTTTGCTTGTTGAAGGTGCATGACTGTTCCATGTCGTAACAGTGAGGGTGTACCAATTTGGAACAGTTGAACACTGGAGTGGTTTCCATACGTCCGTTCAATGCCAACTCACTTTGGGTTGTAAACGTTTGGTAATCATGGTTTTACGATTTATTAACAACAAGTTTTGAAGTTCTGGCGTGTGATTTGCGTTGTTACTGTTGTGAAGAAAACACGAAGTATCAGTGTTTTAAACAGAAAGCATAAACATGGGCGTCTCGCCATGAGTTCTTTTCTCAAGGGGAGCCGCCACAAAAATAAGACAGCTCTAGCTCAATAACGAATATCAAATCGAAGAAGGATCTAACTATGATTTACGCACAGCCGGGTAGTGACAACGCAGTGGTGAACTTTAAAGCTCAATACGATAACTTTATCGGTGGCGAGTGGGTGAAGCCTGTCAGCGGCGAGTATTTTGATAACACTTCCCCAGTGAATGGTCAGGTGTATTGCCAAGTGGCACGTTCAACAGAGGCAGACATTAGCTTGGCACTCGATGCGGCGCATGCGGCTCGTGCTAGTTGGGCTGCGACCAGTGTGACAGAACGTTCCAATATCCTACTTAAAATTTCCGATCGCATTGAAGCGCACCTAGAAGAAATCGCGGTGGCGGAGACGTGGGAAAACGGCAAGCCTGTGCGTGAAACTCTAGCGGCAGACATCCCGTTAGTTGTTGACCACTTCCGTTACTTTGCAGGCTGTATTCGGGCGCAAGAAGGCAGCGCAGCCGAGCTAGATTCAAACACCGCGAGCTACCACTTCCCAGAACCCATCGGTGTGGTGGGGCAGATCATTCCTTGGAACTTCCCGATTTTAATGGCGGCTTGGAAATTGGCGCCAGCACTGGCTGCGGGTTGCTGTGTTGTGATGAAGCCAGCGGAGCAAACACCGACATCGATCTTAGTGATGATGGAGAAGATCGCTGATCTTCTACCTGCAGGCGTAGTCAACATCGTCAATGGTTTTGGTAGTGAAGCGGGTCAAGCGTTAGCAACCAGCGATCGTTTGGCGAAATTGGCATTTACCGGTTCGACAGAAGTCGGCCACCACATCCTGAAATGTGCCGCTGAAAGCTTGATTCCATCAACGGTTGAGCTTGGCGGTAAGTCTCCAAACATCTACTTCCCAGACATCTTTAACCATGAAGACGAATACCTTGATAAGTGTGTCGAAGGCATGTTGCTGGCGTTCTTCAACCAAGGTGAAGTGTGTACCTGTCCATCACGTGTGCTGATCCATGAATCGGTGTACGACAAGTTCATCGCCAAGGTGGTCGAGCGTGCTCAAACTATTAAACAAGGTAACCCGCTAGATACTGATACTCAGGTTGGCGCACAAGCTTCAAAAGAGCAGTTCGATAAGATTCTGAGCTACCTAGAAATCGGTCGCCAAGAAGGCGCTAAAGTGCTGACAGGTGGCGAAGTTGCGCAGCAATCTGATGATCTCGGTAATGGTTATTACATCCAGCCAACCATGCTGGAAGGGCACAACAAGATGCGTGTATTCCAAGAAGAGATCTTCGGCCCTGTTATCGCGGTGACGACGTTTAAAGACGAAGCTGAAGCGCTAGAGATTGCCAACGATACCGAATATGGCTTGGGTGCAGGTGTATGGACGCGTGATGCAAACCTAGCGTATCGCATGGGTCGCAACATTGAAGCTGGACGTATTTGGGTGAACTGCTACCACGCTTATCCAGCACATGCCGCATTTGGTGGTTATAAGAAATCCGGCATCGGCCGTGAGACACATAAGATGATGCTCGATCACTACCAAAACACTAAGAACCTATTAATTAGCTACGATACTAATCCGTTAGGCTTTTTCTAAAATAGATAGGTTCTAGAACAGTCTAATTAGGAAGTCACTAGCAACGAGATGGCTTAAACAATATAAGTAAAATGAAAAGCAAAACGCCAAGTTCTTATGAGCTTGGCGTTTTTATGTTTGAATCGCTTTAGTTTTTCGAAAAGAAGATCTCTGGCTTATGGTTCGGGCCATAGTTGCCTTCTAACTGAGTGAGTTCTAATCCTTGTTTGCCTATCAAAGAGCCGACCAATTGGCGGTTAAACGGGTAGCTGTCGGGGTTGTTAATATATTCTTCAACATCTATCCATTTAGCTTCTGCAATTTCATCAGTGTCTTGAATCGCAATTTCTTGAGTTTGAGCGATAAGGTGACAAATAAAGTAGAGGTTTGATTTACCGAATTGATACGGGTGTCTTGTCGCCATGCCAACCACAGAAACGAACGTTGCCTCGATACCGGTTTCTTCCAAGGTTTCACGAACCACCGATTCTTCAATGCCTTCACCCAACTCAATATGACCGCCCGGTAATTTGTAGCCCGTCATGCCGTGTTCTTTAATCATCAGCACTTGGTTGTGTTCGTTAGTGATTAACGCGCCAGCACCCAAGGTGTGGGTCGGAATGAAAGGCACAAACTCTACAATCTCGGATTTGTGGATCAGCGTAATCTCGTCTTCTAAGCAGTTGTGAAACACAAAGCCAAGCTCAGTCGCCACCGGAATAAGGTGCGAGAGTGAAATAGGTAAGCTAATCCAAATGATGCCTTTGTTATTCTGCTTTGAAAATTCGGTGATCTGGCTGAGTTCGGCATTGAATGAGTCAACATCGTGAGGGGCTGTTGCTGGGTCAATGATGATGCCGTTAAATTTGTCGAGCGTAAATTCCACGGGTGATCCTTTATTATTTTGATTTATTGGGCGTCGAGCATGGTCTGAGCTTATCGTATCTAAAGAGCTTATAACACCTTGAGAGCAAGGGCAGCAGTGAATCAAAAGTAGGCAATGCAGTTTATGTCGAACGGGTCGGGATAAGTGGAGGGTGTTGCTAGAAACAAAAACTGCGCTTGGAAGCCAAAGCGCAGTTTTAAAATGAGGTTTATTGCAGTTCGATTTTAACGAATATAGTTCGCGTTAATACTCACGTACCAGTGTTGAAGCTTGCCATCAGATTTCTTGATCCACAAATCGTTGGTGTAGCTATCAATCTTGCCGTTAACCGTAAGGTTGAATGTGTTCTCGTCGAATTCGCCAAGCTTCACGAACTGGTCCGTGGTAATCAGGAATGGGTCCATGTCGTCTACACCAACCACATCTGAAATCACATAGTAGTGGTAAGTCAGCGGCTTGCTCGCATCATTCGGGTTGCTGCGATACGCAACAAGCTTGAATGGTTCCGTTAATGGAACGTCGAGCGTTTGCTTGTCCATGGTCGCTGGAATTGGAATAAACAGCCAAGCGGTAAACAGACCGCTCAATAAAACCATCAGGAAGAAAAGAGTCTTAATTGCTTTCATAGCAACCTTCAAAATATGGGGGATGTTAATGGGGCTATGGTAACTAGGGAGAGTAAAGATGCAAGCTCTGTTATTACCCTATCTTATCTCAGCTTAATCTAGCGCAAAGAAAGCGGTTCGGTTAACTCGAAATGTAAACACGAGTGCTTAACTCTTGATTATGGCTTAAGAGAATTCGTTATTTGAACCAATCTTGGTTTTTAACCAGTCTCTCGAAACAAGGCGAAGAACTGTCGCGAAATGACCTATATAGATAAAATTCAGTACGATAAGAATAGCGCATGAATATTTTTTGAGCGTTTTCTTATGCATTTAAATCCACGGTTAAGTGGCGAATACCATTCTTATGTCGATCACTCATTTCGTATCGATTGTTCACTTGGCTCCAATCCATTTGGCGCACCAGAAATTCCTGAACATGTGATCAAAGATATTATCTACGGTATTGATAAGTACTATTGCCACAGGGAGCTTTCGGAGCTGACTTATCTGACTCGCCAGTTTATTGGGATTGAAGATTGTCGTATTACGTACACCACGGGCTCTCTTGGGGCGCTAGAACTTATCTTCAATAAACTTATCGATCACAACAATCGCACCATGATAGGCATTGGCCCTCAGTTTGTTGAAGCAGTATCAGAGTTCACTTTGGTGGGCGGGAAGTACCAGTCCATCAACATGTTTGATTATCAAAACGAGTCGGATCTGTTCGGTGTGTTGGCATCAAAAATAAGCAGTCAAAGTCCTGCCTTGGTGTATATCGATAATCCCAACAACCCAACGGGTCGAATCTACGACAGAGCTTATCTGGTCGAGATAGCGAGAGTATGTGAGCGTTCTGGCGCTATTTTGATTGTCGACGAGGCATATGGTGAATACCTGACCCCTGAGCAGTCTATGCTCGATCAGACCTTAGTCTTGGACAACTTAATAGTTTTACGAACCTTTTCTAAAGGTTTAGGGCTCGCTGGGATTCGACTCGGTTACTTAGCCAGCAGTGAAAACCTGACTTCTGCAATCGAAGCTGCGGTGAGTGTGTTTACGCCGACTTACCCCTCAATAAAAATCGCATCGGCGACCTTACCCAATGCAAAACACTTCTTAGAAATGAACCGCAGCAAAACTGAATACTTTAAGCAGCAAATGATCGGCTTGTTGTCTGAGAACAATATTGAGGTGGTTGGCACGTCAATATCGACGCCCATTATGTTGTTGAAAAAGAGAGGAACTCACCTTTCAAAGCTATTTGAGAGTATCGGTATTAAGACATGTTCGGGTGTCGATTTTGCTATTACGTGCGACGCGATGACTGAAGAGTATGTTCGATTACGAATTGTTGGCAATGATATAGATTTAGAAGCGTTAAAGCAGCGTATTAAGCAGTTATAAAAGCAACCGTTATAAAATCAGTAGGCATAAAAAAGCCCGCACCTTGCGTTTACAAAGTGCGGGCTAAATTCATCTGGCTACTTGTTTAAGTAAGCAGCGTGGAACTCAATGTGTTCATCAATAAAGCTAGAGATGAAGTAGTAGCTGTGGTCGTAACCAGGCTGCATACGTAGATCTAAATCGGCATTGGTTACCTTAGCGGCTTCGACTAATTGCTCAGGTTTAAGCTGTTCAATCAGGAAGTTATCGGCTTCACCTTGGTCGACCAACATTGGCAGTTTAGTGCCTTTGGTTTTTAGAAGCTCAGAGGCATCGTAGTGTTTCCACTCTTCAATATCTAAGCCTAGGTATTGGTTGAAGGCTTTTTGTCCCCAAGGGCATTGCATTGGGTTGGTGATTGGGCTGAATGCAGAGATAGAACGGTAGCTATCTTCGTTTTTAATGCCAATCGTTAGGGCACCATGTCCGCCCATGCTGTGACCAGAAATCGATTTTACGGATGTAACAGGGAAGAACGACTCAATTAATGCAGGGAGCTCTGTTACCACGTAATCGTACATGTGGTAATGGCTGTCCCATGGCGCTTGAGTGGCATTCACATAGAAGCCTGCACCTTGGCCGAGATCGTAATTTTCATCGTCGGCAACACCTTCGCCACGTGGGCTAGTGTCTGGTGCAACAATCGCGATGCCTTGCTCAGCCGCGGCTTTGAAAGCGCCGGCTTTTTGCATGAAGTTTTCATCGGTACAGGTTAAGCCTGACAACCAATACAAAACAGGAACTGGGTTTTCTTTGCTTGCGTTAGGTGGCAAGAAAATCGCAAAACGCATGTTGCAGTCAAGCGTTGCAGAAAAGTGGGTGTATTGTTTGTGCCAACCACCAGCAACCTTTGCTTGGCTAATGTTTTCGATTGTCATCTATTGTGCTCCGTTAGGTTGATGGTTTGGGAGTAAATTTGTCTATATTACATAAAGTTTCACCACCCACCGGGCAGGAGGTGGTGAAGACAGTTTGTTGCTATTCATTTGTAGCTGTGGCCTCGATGCTCGAAAGAATCGAGGCCAAGATGTGTTACTTATCCATGTGTAGAACAGTACGGATAGATTCACCTTTATGCATTAGGTCGAATGCTTCGTTTACGTCTTGCAGACCCATTGTATGAGTGATGAACTCTTGAAGACCAAACTCACCCGCCATGTAACGGTTTACGATTTCTGGAAGCTCAGAGCGGCCTTTAACACCACCGAAAGCAGAACCACGCCATACACGACCTGTTACTAGTTGGAATGGACGAGTTGAGATCTCTTGACCTGCGCCTGCAACACCGATGATTACAGATTCGCCCCAACCTTTGTGACAACATTCAAGCGCTTGACGCATCACGTTTACGTTACCAATACATTCGAAAGAGTACTCAACACCACCGTCTGTCATCTCAACGATAACGTCTTGGATTGGCTTGTCGTAGTTCATTGGGTTGATGCAGTCAGTCGCGCCAAGTTGTTTCGCTAGCTCGAATTTGCTCTCGTTGATGTCAACACCGATGATGCGGTTAGCACCAGCCATGCGAGCACCAATGATTGCAGAAAGACCGATACCGCCAAGGCCGAATACAGCAACGTTGTCGCCTTTTTCAACTTTAGCTGTGTTAAGTACCGCGCCCATACCTGTTGTTACACCACAACCTAGAAGACAAACTTCTTCAAGTGGTGCTTCTTTGCTTACTTTCGCTAGAGAGATTTCTGGAAGTACAGTGTACTCAGAGAAAGTAGAGCAACCCATGTAATGGAAAATTGTTTCGCCATTGATAGAGAAGCGGCTTGTACCGTCTGGCATTAGGCCTTTACCTTGCGTTTCACGAACGGCTTGGCATAGGTTAGTTTTACCAGATTTACAGAACTTACATTCGCCACATTCTGCTGTGTAAAGTGGGATAACGTGGTCGCCAATCTCAACACTTGTAACGCCTTCGCCGATCATCTCAACGATACCGCCACCTTCGTGACCAAGAATTGAAGGGAAGATACCTTCTGGATCGTCACCTGATAATGTGAATGCGTCAGTGTGACAAACACCAGTAGCAACGATGCGAACTAGAACCTCACCAGCTTTAGGAAGTTGTACATCAACTTCTTCCATTTTTAGTGGCTCGCCAGCTGCCCATGCAACCATTGCTTTTGATTTGATATGCGTTTGACCAGGTTTAATTTCGATTGTCATTGGATGTTTCCTATATGTCAGTACAGCGTGTAACTGTGCAATTAAATTCAACCCGTTAAGCGTAGTTGAGCTTAATTGTTTCCGCTCTCTCGTTTTGTTGGAGCTAGTATAGGGGCGACTATAGATCTTGATAATCCCCCTAAATGGAAAATGATTATTACTTATTTGTAATAATTGATATAAGGCGATGAACTTATTTTGGCAATTATCTGAATCAGAACGGCTTATGTTTCGAGGACACGTGTATTATCCAATGGGTCTGAATACATTGCTTTTATGGATATTTAAGCGAAAGGTTTATGATGAATTGTATATTAATCGCCAATTCATGCTGTCGAACTATCAGCTTCTGAGATAGATGGTAACTTATTGAATTTTAATGATTGGATCAATGTCGCATAAGCAATCTCTGTGCGACGTTTTGTAAGATATTAGAAACAATAGTGTCATTTTTCTCATCTAATCTCCTCGCCAAATTTTGAGTTCTAACTTTTGGAAAGAGAAAATGAAAAAGAGTACATTGACCGTACTGTCAGGCTTGATAGCAGCCACGCTGGTTGGTTGCAATTCGAATTCGCCAAGTGATAGTTCATCAGGTGATGACAACGGTAATCTAGAGAGCGCAGTACAAGTCGCATTCATGCCTGATATTCATTTCCATGATGTCTACGGTGACTTTCAAGATGGTTCGTTCGCAGGGCTCTACAACTCAGATAGTCGTGAGTATGCGACAATTCGAACGATGGAGTCTCAGATGAACTCTACCCGTCTATTTAATGAAAACTACTTTGCGATGATCGCAGCACTGGATGATGTGGTTGCGCGTGGCGTGAAGTATGTGGCCTTGCCGGGTGACTTTAGTGATGACGGTCAGCCAGTCCATATGCGTGGTTTGGTCAGCATTTTTGATCATTACCGTGATACACATGGCCTCGAATTTTTCGCAGCACCTGGTAACCACGATCCAGTACGCCCATTTACTATCCCCGCAGGTAAATCTGATTACCTAGGAGAAGGTGGTAAAGAGCAACGCATCTTCAGCCTTGGTAAAGAAGAGTGTGTTGGTTATGACGATGAATGGACAACTATTCCAGGCCAAGGTGACAGCCTAGACACGATTTGTACTGAAGAAGTACGTGAGTGGGGCTATGAAGAGATCATGAGTATCCTTGGTACACACGGCTTCTACCCTCAACCAGATTACCTCTACTTTGAAACGCCTTACAGCACAGACCAAGCTCGAACTAATTACAGCTATGATTTAGCGAAAGAAGAAGCGGCCTTTGATAAGCGCATGTATGAGATCTGTTACGAAGGCACAGGTGGCAGTTACAAAGAAAATGGTTACACAAGCTGTTCTGAAGTGCCGGATACGAGTTACTTAGTCGAGCCAGTAAAAGGACTTTGGTTGTTGGCGATCGACGCGAACGTTTATCGCCCTAAAGAAAACTCGTCTGATAGCTCTGTAGATGGCAACACCTTTGATGGTTCAAGCAACGCTGGTTACAACATGATGCTGACTCACAAAGAGCATGTGATCGATTGGATCTCTGATGTGGTAAAGGCGGCGAAAGAGCGGAACAAGACGCTGGTTTCCTTCTCGCACTTCCCGATGACCGATTTCTATAACGGTGCCTCTGAAGAGATTGAAGATCTGTTCGGTGAGGGGAGCCATCAACTTGCTCGTGAACCGGATGACAATACTAGCCGCGCATTAGCAGCGACTGGCTTAAATATCCACGTTGGCGGTCACATGCACTTTAACGATACCGGTAAGAAGAGCTTCAATATTGATGGCGTTCAGCACACCCTTTTTAATATCCAAGCACCATCGCTAGCAGGTTACGTTCCTGCATATAAGCTCTTAAATATTCGCCCAGATAATCAGATCGAAGTTGAGACAGTAATTATCGACCAAGTGGCACGTTACAACGAGCTATTCAGTCACTATGAAGAAGAGCATGAGTACCTTACTCAAGCTGCAGCCGGAGACCCAGAAGCACAAGCGAAAATCTGGAACAAAGACATTTTGGATTCAGAAAACTACTACGAACTGACTGATTGGCATATCCGTGAACTAACGCGTCTGCGTTTTCTCCCGAGTGACTGGCCAATCGAAATGCGCACAATGCTCATGGAAATGAATGGCGAAGAGATGATGATCATGTCTCAGCTAAAAACCAACTTCACGGTTTGTCAGCTAGCGAATGAACTCGGCTACGACGTAGGGACGTGTCTTGAAAATGGTGTTGACGACTACGAGCAATTCCAACGAGACTGGCAGACAGCCAAAGTTGTATCTGAAAAGCTGGCTTCTTTAGAAGGCCTAGTATTAGCCGATTTTGCTGAGTGGAGCGGTGAGCTTCTAGCAACGGACTTCTATCGATTACGTAACGCAGATGAACTGGCATTCCGTGATATTGGTGAAACACAACTGCGCCAATACGAGTTGCTAAGCCGAGAGCTTTCAGAGTTTGATGGCACGGTGGATTCTGAACTGGGTGACCTTGGCCAATATACCGTTGGTGAAGTATTCCGCTCTCGTTTTGGTAGCTTGTTCGTGATTCTTGAAAAATTCGCAACAGGCCAAGCGAGTGACCACTTCTTGATCGATATCGACCAGCAAACCTTGACCGATCTGAAAGGTGAAGTGAAGCGCGATATTTTAAGAGGCTCTACGTCAGCAAACTAAGCGTTTTGACTTTGTTTTTTTAAAGACTAAGTGTCTTGATTTCTCGATTAAAAAAGAGCCTGTTAGCTATGAGTTAGCGGGTTCTTTTATTTTGTAAGTATATGAAGATCTAAAGACCTATTGATGGATTTTTTTGGTTAAGACCTTTTAGGGGACGTCATAATGATTACTTACTGAAAAACACATGAATTAGACACAAAACTACAATATTCTAGCCGCCGAATTTAATGTTGTGGAGTCAAACATGCTTTTATCTCTCCCGCCACCGGTGATGCTATCACTTGCCATCGTGCTTGAAGTTGTCGCGACTTCTCTATTACCTAAAACGCAGCAGTTTACTTCTGTACCTGCAACAATTGCTGTATTGGTTAGCTACGGTTTCGCTTTTTACTTGTTGTCTCTCACGGTACAAACTATTTCTTTGGGGGTGGCGTATGCAGTTTGGTGTGGAGCTGGCATCGTGTTGGTCGCGGCACTGTCTTGGTTGGTTTACGGGCAGAAACTCGATATCTACGCGGTGATTGGGATCGGTTTGATTTTATCTGGCGTAGTGATTATCAACCTGTTTTCATCGTCTGTGAGCCACTGAGCAAGGTCTAGCTCGCGTTTCTTGTGCTTTGAGCATGGATCGAACCATTTGGTGGAGCGTTGCATACCTCTCCCTTTCTAAGGTAAATAGTACTCGATTACATGTCAGTGGATTCCTGTATCAGCGTCAGCTTTTTGGGGTTAAAATGCCTTTTGGTATATGCGATAAAGTTGTAAATACTTCCGGCCTTGCTGCAGTGACTCCCCAACTTAAACTAAAAGACTTACTATGAATTTTGATATCAATGCACTGAAACACCACCAACTGGTCGAAGATGGTCAACTAGAGGGGTGTTACATTCATCAGCCAGTTAAAGGCAGTCAACAAGATGACAAAGCCGTGTTAGCAGAGCGTGTAGCGCTGGAAAATATGGGATATAAGGTGGTGCAAGTTCAAGCGAAAGGCGGGACAACAACGTTTGCCGAGGCGATGCAAAAGTTTGCGAAGAAGACGGGGCACCAGACCAAAGAGTAAGCGAATGGGGTAGGGGGTTATAAAACTCGCTTACCCCTATCGAACCTCTCAATCGGTGTTATTCATGTTGACAAAGCTCTGTCCAACAATGGTTTAGGTCAAAAATCAAACCGATACTGCTTATCCACGATGGCACCCCCTCCAAGCATGCATCGAAAAGAGTCGATAATCATGATGAGGAGCACACCATGCTTGTTGTGCTCAGAGCAGGCTGTCAGTGGGGTGCGTCTAGTGCTAATGCTATTTATAGCTCTGTGCATCATCATCTTCAAGATTGGTGTTACAGCTTATCAACCGTCATATGCGCTCGCATGGGAATTGTTCTAGATAATGGTTCTATTGCGTGAATATCTAAATTTGCCACAGATGCGTATTTTTCTTTTATCTTCCTGACATTAAAAGGAGTACATAGCTGATCTTCATAGCGAGTTGGACGTATAAGCCAACTAAAAAGGAAGAAAATAATATGGCTACAGTCTATGTCAGCATCGGAAGCAACATTAACCGCGAACATCACATCACAGAATCTCTCAAAGCGTTGAATAGTCACTTTGCACCTCTGAACATTTCTAATTTCTACGATTGTGAGCCTGTTGGTTTTGAAGGGGACAGCTTCCTAAACCTAGTCGCAGGGTTTGAATGTGACCTTTCTATCGCTGAACTGGCTAAGGTTCTGCATCAAATCGAATTAGAAAATGACCGCAAGCGAGAAACTAAAGAATATGCCTCGCGCACGATGGATATCGATATCCTTCTTTACGGTAACGAAGTAGGCATTATTGATGGAGTAGAGCTGCCTCGAGGTGAAATCACCGAGTACGCTTTTGTGCTTCGACCGTTAGTTGATGTTGCCGCGCAAGAACTTCATCCCACTCTAGATATCTCTTTTCAGCATCTCTGGAACAACTTCGATCAGCTGAGTCAGAAAACCGAACTTATACCGTTCGAGGTCAGCTTCACTTAGTCCCTGTAACTGCTTTAAACAGAACGCTTGAGCTTTATTGATCTTTTCTTCTAACAGGCACGTAACTCACTCTACCTTCTAAGGATCGGAAACTGTTATGAATCACAATGCGATTATCACCATCACAAATCTCAGATTAAGAACCTTCATCGGCTTCAACGAAGAAGAAAAAACCAAGCAGCAAGACATCGTCATAAATGCGGAGATCCATTATCCCGCGAACAACCTTTGCCTCTCTGATGATGTGGAGAACGCACTTAACTACAAAAATATCTGCAAAAAAATTATTGAACATGTTGAATCTGGACGGTTTCTGCTTTTAGAAAAGTTAACCAGCGACGTACTCGGTATTTGTATCGACCATTCATGGGTTCGATACGCTCAGGTGAGAATTGACAAGCCTCATGCTCTACGTTTCGCCGATTCCGTCTCGCTCACCCTGAGCTATGAAGCAGAACTTGAAGATTAACTCATAAGGAGCGACTCAATGCTAACCACAGAAGCTGAAAAAGTAAGAGAAGCTTTGCTCGAAAAGGGGCTTGAAACCCCGATGACATCGAGCGAAATGAACCCCGACCAGAAGTACAACCGCATCAAAGGGCTTTTGACGGAAGTTGTCAGTACGCTCGGGCTGGATTTAACCGATGACAGTCTCGCTGAAACACCTCATCGCATTGCAAAGATGTACGTTCACGAGATATTTTCAGGGCTCGACTACAATAACTTCCCCAAAATTAGTGTTATCGACAACAAAATGTCAGTTGATGAAATGGTTAAGGTATCGGATATAGATTTAACTTCGACGTGCGAACATCACTTCATCACCATCGATGGTTTAGCACAAGTGGCTTATATCCCAGAATCCAAGATTCTTGGGCTATCTAAAATAAACCGTATTGTTCGATTCTTTGCTCAGCGTCCGCAGGTTCAAGAACGCCTTACACAGCAAATCCTGGTCGCGATACAGACTCTAGTCGAAACAGAAAATGTGGCTGTGACGATTAAAGCAACTCACTACTGCGTTAAATCGAGAGGCGTTATGGGCGCTAACTCTGAAACCACCACAACCGCGCTTGGTGGCAGTTTCAAAACTAACCCTCAAACTAGAGCTGAGTTTTTACGATGAGTGAAACGATTCTAATAACTGGAGTGGGGAAGCGTTTAGGATTCGCTCTGGCGCAGCAACTTATATCTGACGGATACAAAGTCGTTGGCACTTACCGAAGCGACTATCCCCAGCTGAAAATACTGCGCGACAGTGGAGCCGACTTGCAACAGGTAGATTTTTATCAACAAAGTAGCTTAGAGGGTTTTTTGCATTATGTTGGTCAAGAATATAAGGCGATTCGAGCCATCATCCATAACGCTTCCGACTGGCAACCGGAGAACAAAAAAAATCCCAGTGAAAACGCATTACAAATCATGCACCAGATGATGACGATTCACGCCACCGTGCCTTATCTGGTTAATTTAATGCTCAAAGACCAACTAATGTCTGGCGATAAAACGTCGGACATCATCCACATCAGTGATTACGTTGCGGAAAAAGGCAGTAAAAAACACATCGCTTACGCGGCCAGTAAAGCCGCACTCAACAACTTGACGCTGTCGTTCTCAGCGATGCTGGCTCCCAAGGTGAAAGTCAATACTCTCTCTCCTGCCATGATAAAATTCAATGAACATGATGACGAGGCGTACAAAACCAAAGCTCTGAAAAAAGCACTGATTCCCGCAGAGGCAGGCTTTGAAGAAGTGATAGATGGCATTAAGTTTGTTTTGGCTAGTCACTATATGACAGGAAGGACTTTGCACCTTGATGGCGGCAGGCACTTGAAGTGAAGTTCATGCGTTGTGATCTTGAGGCAGGATAGTCAACTAATCTATTCGTCTTTCATATCGTCTAACTACATTTTTTTAAGTTGTCCCTCGACACTTTTTGGGTTTTAGACATTAGAACGTGTTTGCATGGGCGACTCACCAAACAACTGCTTGTAGCTTTGGCAAAAATATCCCAGATGAAAAAAACCAAAGTCAAAGGCGATTTCATTGATGCACCGTTGTTCGCTCGGATTTTGCAGAATGCGCCGTACCTGGTTGAGACGTACATTTTGTATAAATTGTTTTGGTGATATGTCACAACAGGACTCAAAGGTGTATTGCAGCGTACGGCGACTGACATAAACCGCATCGCACAGTTCAGACACGGTGACGGGTTTACGGTACTGCGAGTTATCTAGGTACTGCCTAATTCGACGCATTGTATTCTCACGCTGTGAGGCATTGGTTTTTTGCATATTTTGATTAGACGATTGAGCGAACAATTCGACCAACATATCTTGAACAATGGATTGATGAGTTTGAAAAGACCAGCGAGATTTACTCGGGGAGAGTAGTAAGCTCAAGTAAGCTTTTATTTGTTGGGTGTAGTGTTGAGAGCAACCAAGAAAGTGGCTCTTGCTGTTTAACGATTCAATCTCTAGCTGTTGCTGAATCATTTCAACCAGTGAAGGGCTTATGACTAACCCATAAATAGAAAAGGTTTCTGGCGTAAGTAGCTCAAAATCCGCCCCAGCCTCACGGATCAAAATACTATCAGGATTACCTTGTGCGTGATTGATGTGTAAAGGTCTATCGTTAGCACTGATTCCTAACCAAATCCCTTCATTAATACGACATTGCTGCTTAAGCTTTCGGTTGCTGTCTTCTCGAAATAGGTGCACGTGAGAAAATTTTCGTTCACGGATCTGACCTAGAAAACTTCCTTGACTCAGTTGGTCATATTCTTGCTGCCAGTTAAAGAGGCTGGCTGCCTGCTGATTTGCATCAAATGTGTTGAATGTGCACAAATTAGGTGCATAACGCATCAATTCTTCATCCTTTCTCATCATTCCATGACCTACCCATGTGACCCATATTAGTACAGTGTGTCTTTAAGTTTATGTTTATTAATGCTTTTTTATGTTTGCCGATTCTTGATATTCATTCGGTTCAAAAATCGCTTAATTACTCATATATACAAAAGGTTATTGAGCAAGAACTGAACCAGTTTATGAAGAGGGAATTTATGACAGCAGCTTATCGCCGACAACAAGGGCACCTGGTTTTTAACTTTGAGTCGTTAGCAGATCTGATGGCAAAGGCTACGCCAGAGCGTTCAGGGGATGTTTTGGCTGGTGTATCTGCGACTTCTGCTGCAGAGCGTGTTGTAGCTCAGATGACACTGGCAGACTTGCCCCTAAAGACGTTTTTAAATGAAGCGGTGATCCCTTATGAAAGTGATGAAGTTACTCGTTTAATCATTGATAGCCATGATAGAGAGGCGTTTAAAGCGATTGATCACCTTACAGTGGGAGACTTTCGGAACTGGCTGCTAAGTGATGAAGCCGATAGTCTCACGCTTGCAAAGCTGCGTCCTGGTTTAACTCCAGAAATGGTGGCTGCAGTGAGTAAGATCATGCGTAATCAGGATTTGATCCAAGTCGCCAAAAAATGTCGGGTAGTGACTGCGTTTCGTAACACCATTGGCTTGCCTAGTCGTTTATCCACCCGTTTACAGCCCAATCATCCAACCGATTCTCTCAATGGCATTGCCGCCAGTATTTTTGATGGTTTGATGTATGGCAATGGTGATGCTGTGATCGGCATTAATCCCGCAACAGATAATGTACCACAGGCAATTAAGTTGATGAATCTGATGGAAGAGGTCATTCAACACTACCAGATCCCGACCCAATCTTGCGTATTAACCCATGTTACAAACACGATTGAAGCGATTGAGATGGGCGCTCCGGTGGATCTCGTCTTTCAATCTATTGGTGGCACTCAAGGTACGAACGACACCTTTGGTATTAACCTTTCGATCCTTAAAGAAGCAAACGAAGCGGCGCTTTCGCTGAACCGAGGCACCGTTGGAAGTAACGTCATGTACTTTGAGACAGGGCAAGGAACATCTCTCTCTGCCAATGCTTTTCATGGTGTGGACCAACAAACTTGTGAGACACGGGCTTATGCCGTAGCGCGTCATTTTAATCCATTGTTGGTTAATACCGTGGTCGGCTTTATCGGCCCTGAATATCTCTTTGATGGAAAACAGATTATTCGAGCAGGGCTTGAGGACCATTTTTGTGGCAAATTGCTTGGCCTGCCGATGGGGTGTGATATCTGCTATACCAACCATGCCTATGCCGATCAAAATGATATGGATAACTTACTGACATTGCTCGGTGTCGCTGAGTGCTCGTTCATTATGGGGATTCCGGGTTCCGATGACATCATGCTCAATTATCAAACAACCTCGTTTCATGATGCACTTTATGCACGCAAGGTGTTGGGTTTAAAACCTGCGCCGGAGTTTGAGGAGTGGCTAACTCAGATGCAGATTTTTGATGATGTAAAAGATGTGCGCCTAAATGAACGACTCTCCGGCTCATTTGCTGGCGCTCTAGCACAACTTAATGGAGGCCCCGCACATGGGTAAGGTGGTCTCTATGGCAAAACATTCTGCTTCTAAGTTGGTAACTCAAAACCCTTGGCACGAGCTTAAAGGTTTTACATCGGCACGTATTGCACTGGGTCGAAGTGGAAATAGCGTTCCAACTAAAGAGTTGCTTTCATTTCAACTCGACCATGCACAGGCGATGGATGCCGTTCATTGTGCTTTAGATGTGGATTCATTGGTTGAGCTCATCGCTCAATCAAACTCGGTCATTCAACACACTTCTCAGGCACCAATTAAGGCGCACAGCAAAGCGACAGACAGATTCATGTATTTGCAAAGGCCGGATCTTGGTCGTGAGCTTGATGACGTCTGTTGGAATCAGTTGCAAGCCGTTCTTCATTCAGAGTCTCCCCCGTTTGATCTCGCGATAGTAGTGGCTGATGGCTTGTCTTCAATTGCCATTCAAAATCATGCAAATCCAGTCATTGAGCATCTGCTTTCTTTATTAGGGGAAGACGAAGTGCCGTGGCATGTTGCTCCTATTACTGTTGTGAGGCAGGGCCGAGTGGCAATAGGAGATGATGTTTGCGAGTGCTTACAAGCCAAGATGGTGGTGGTTTTGATTGGTGAACGCCCGGGACTGACCTCTCCAGATAGCATGGGTATGTACCTGACTTGGCAGGCAAGAAGAGGAGCAAAAGACTCTGATAGGAACTGCATTTCTAATATTCGCCCACAGGGGTTGGCTTATGAAGATGCGTGTAAGCGAGCGGTATACCTATTGAAGGAAGCTCGTCGGCTAGAGCTTTCTGGGGTCAACCTTAAAGACCGTTCGAGTATCGAGGAAGAAGGTGGTGAGCAGTTAGAAGACAAGCACACAGGCAATTTTTTAATTGGATAAAAGACAAAAATAGAGGGATTTACAATGTCAGAACATCAGGAATATTTGGCGCAAAGACAACTTAAAAGGGGCACTGCTGGGTGGATTTTGCTAGCAGGGTTAGGCGTTTCATACGTGATCTCTGGTGACTTTGCAGGCTGGAACTTTGGTATCGGTCAAGCTGGTTGGGGAGGCTTTCTTATTGCTGCAATTGCTATGGCGGTGATGTACTTTACCCTTGTCCTTTCTTTGGCGGAGATGTCTGCGGCTATTCCCGCTGCAGGAGGTGGCTATAGTTTTGCTCGACAAGCCATGGGACCAACGGGGGGATTTTTTACCGGCTTATCCGTCTTAATTGAGTATGCCCTTGCACCTGCCGCGATTGTCATTTTTATTGGCTCAGCGGTGAATGAACTAATGGGTATCGATGGTCCTCTTGTTTACGCGATCTTTTATGCCATCTTTATCGGTATTCATATGGCAGGGGTAGGAGAAGCTCTGAAAGTCATGATGGTCATCAGTGGGTTAGCCGTACTAGCAATTCTTATGACAGCAGGCGTATTGGTTAGTGAGTTTGATGCTAATAATCTGTTTGATATCGCTCCGGCAACCGCACAAGCCACAGAACTACTTCCTTTTGGTTGGTATGGTGTATGGGCGGCACTACCGTTTGCAATGTGGCTTTTTCTTGCGGTAGAAGGGGTTCCACTGGCTGCTGAAGAGGCGAAAAACCCGGCCAAGGATGTACCCAAAGGTATTATCGGCGCAATGTTATTCTTACTGGTCACCGCTACCTTAGTCGTTCTGCTGCTTGCGGGCGCTGTGGGTTCTGAAGCGATTGCGAATAGTGCCGTTCCTCTAGTCGATGCCTTGAAGTTGACCGGTAATCCAACCGTTGCAACGGCTGTTAATATACTAGGACTTGCAGGACTTATTGCTTCATTCTTCTCGATTATCTACGGTTATAGCCGCTTAGTGTTTGCATTGTCTCGTGCGGGTTACTTGCCTCAAAGCTTGTCGCTTACAAACAAAAACAAAGTGCCTGCTCGTGCTTTAGTAGTGCCGGGTGTGTTTGGTTTTGCTGTGTCATTGACCGGAGAAGGCGACCTGATCTTGGCGATGGCGGTAGTGGGGGCGACAGTGTCTTATGCATTAATGTCGCTTAGTCATATATTGTTGCGTATCAAGCAACCAGAGCTTCACCGTCCATACAAAACACCGGGTGGCATGCTGACTTCCGGCACTTCACTAGTGCTGTCGCTTATTGCAATGACGGGTGTTTATGCTTTTGACCCATCTGCATTCTTTATGACTATGGGACTCTTTGTGATTGGTGGTGCTTATTATGGCCTATATAGCCGTAATAAATTGGTCGCATCGACCGCTGAGGAAGAGTTTGAGATGCTGTCGGTTGCAGAGAAAGAGCTTGAGGCTACTAATTAGATTCAATTTCTAATGGTATTTAAGGCTCTAGTGCTTTGCTGGAGCCTTTATTACACTACTTGTAGTAACTTGCGTGTAAACCCCAATCGCCATCATCTCTAACGATAAATATTAATTTAGAAATAGTGCTGTTTTAGGATCATTTTCTTGGAACGTTTTTGTCCAGACACTTGTCATGATTTTTTATAACGAGTTCATAGACAGAACCTTAAGCACTAAGCTCAGCGTAAATTCCGTCTAACGTAATG
>NZ_JBGOOD010000032.1:0-53937 GCF_041439475.1 Vibrio sp. 1S139 | reverse complement strand
AAAAGGTTACGACGTTCGTTTCGATGATTGAATGTGTCGATTTAAAGACGCTTACCTTCCACGCACAAAAAAGAGCACCGAAGTGCCCTTATTAGATTTCAAGCTAGCTATTAATAACTAACGATTATTGCCATATAGCTGAAAGTGAATCCATCAGGCCGCTCGTTGCACCTTGTGACTGCAGTGCTTGAAGAATGATGGGTGCAAATGTTGTAACCATTGATGGATCCATACCTAATCCAGAAAACGCACTTTCAACGGCACCTTGTGAGCTTAGTAGCGATGATAGACCAGTAGACTCAAGGCTCGACATACCCGGAATAAGTGTCGCGAGTTCTTTGTTGTCGGCTGTGCCAAGAGAGTTTTGTGCAAGGGCTAACATTGAACCAATACCGCCAACTGCTTGGTCGCTGGTAACAGAAGCTTGGTCAGCTACCGTATCCACAAGCGGTGTTGTTTCGTTCTGCTGAGACCACATATTCACTGCAGCCATCAGTGCAGTTTGGGATAGTTGGGAATAGTTGGTATCTGATGATGAACTGGTTTGTTCAGAGTCGCTAGTGCTAGCGCAAGAGACAACAGCAAGGCTGCTTAAAACTGTGATGAGTACTTTCTTCATTATTCGTCCTTAAGTAATAAAGTAATTTACTCTTTCACTATAAACGAAAAACGGCGATGTAGTCACATCGCCGTTGGATTATTTCAATTTTATTTACCTATAGTATTTTGTTTTACTAAAGGTTTTTATAAAAATTAAAGAATTGCTAGAAGTTCTACTTCAAATACTAGAGCAGCAAATGGTGGGATTGCAGCACCTGCGCCACGCTCACCGTATGCTAGATCTTGAGGGATGTATAGCTTCCACTTAGAGCCAACAGGCATCATTTGTAGAGCTTGTACCCAACCTTGAATTACGCCAGTTACTGGGAATTCAGCAGGTTGACCGCGAGATACAGAGCTGTCGAAAACAGTACCGTCAGTTAGTTCGCCGTGGTAGTGAACACGTACTTGCTTGTCTGCAGTTGGGATTTCGCCAGTACCTTCAGTTAGTACTTCGTACTGAAGACCAGACTCAAGAACCGTTACTTCTGAACGAAGAGCGTTGTCAGCTAGGAAAGCTTCGCCGTCAGCAGCAGCAGCTTTAGCTAGTTCTTGACGTGCAGCTTCACCACGAGTGTGTAGCTCTTGTAGTGCGTTGTTGATTTCGTCAACTTCGATAGCTGGCATGTCGCCAACTAGAGCTGTTGCGATACCAGCAGCGATTGCGTCAACGTTTAGGCCTTCAAGACCAGAACCAGCAAGTTGTTGGCCCATTTGTAGACCGATACCGTAGCTAGCTTTTTGCTCTACAGTTTCAAATTTTACTTCAGACATGAAAAGTCACTCTTTTTGTCAGTACGAAAAGGGTAAGAATACCAGTATTAGCAGCGTGAAGAAACGGCTAGTCCCTGATCACTTGCGCTTTACCGTGCCCAAATCACAGCCATGTCAATTTTCTCGCTTTGGGCCTTGTTGTGACGGAAAGATCTATACTGTTGGTACTTTGGTTTTTATACTGTAGTTATTCAATGTATAGGACGCAGTGGTATGAATCGTCGTCAAAAGAAAAAACAGAAAGTTGACCACTTAGCAGAATTCAAGGATCGACTGAATCAGGTCAAAGAGAAATTGAGTTCGATCGATGTGAAGAAAATGAAAACCTCGACAGCGCAAACTTGGGGTTCATTGCCGAAGTTACACCAAAGACTGTTGATGGTGATTTCTCCGATCGTACTGATATTACTTTTTGTGCCGCTACCAGAACCTAAAGTAGACACAGCTCCAACAACATCGCGCGTTGAGCTTGAAATAAACACCGTCGGCTTAAGCGAACAGCAAAATGCCAAGAACAGCTCATTAGAACCGAGTAACAAAAATTGGCAGGAGTACCTTGTTAAGCAAGGGGATACGTTAGCGCAGGTTTTTCGAAACAACGATTTGCCATTGTCTGACTTGAATGCGTTAGTGCGAATTGAAGGTGCAGATAAGCCGCTCAGTCAGATTCGTAAAGGCCAGCTGGTTCGTTTCAAACTTGCTGAAACTGGGCAGTTGGACATTCTTCAGCTAGAGAAAGGCGACACTTCGGTGATGTTCTTCCGCTTATCCGATGGTGGCTTTGGTCGCAGTAAGTAGATGAATAGTGAGCCTGAGTTAAAGCGCTTCACCAGACACAGATAAACGATAGAAAAGAGCTAAGCATTAGCTCTTTTTTTTGGTCGCTTGAAAGGGGCGAGTGGCAAGATGATAAGCATGATTCCGATAAAGGTTAATGTATCCGGAATCTCATCGAACCATATTGCACCTATTAGCGCGACAAACACCAATCCTGAATACTCAGCCAAGGCAATTTGGCTAGAGTGTGCTTTTTGATAGGCAGCAACCGCAAGGCCGTTGTAACTTAAGATTAGCGTCGCACTCAGGGCTATGTATCCCAAATGCTCCACAGACACTGGCTGCCAGTATAAGAAGCACAGTACTAATGAGGCTGGAATAGAGAATAAGGTTGTCCACCACAGCGTAGTGACCACCGTTTGCTCACTAGGAAGCTTTCTTACGAGTACATTAAATAGTGCTAGGGTGAGTGCTGTCCCCAAAGCAAACAGTGCCGCCCAATGAAATTGTGATGGCCTCAAGACAATCAATGCACCAATAAAACCTATGGTTGTGCCGATAACCTTGCCGAGTGCCGGTTGCTCTTTCAATAGCAACATTGAGAGCGGCAACATCAGTAAAGGCGCGACATAAAATACTGCGTTGGCGGTTGCCAAAGACAAGTGAGTGATCGCGACCACCATGCACCCACTGCCGATCAGAATTAACTGACCTCGAATGAAGGTTACCTTAGCCTGCTGTAAGCGCCGTTGTTCTTTTTTCTGCTGTAGCCACAAAGGGGTGATGATGACCAGAGATATCAACTGTCGGAAAAAAATATACTGTAAGGGCGGTACTTCGCCATTTAACAGCTTTACCGCTACGTCGGAAAGCGAGGCAAACAAGTTACCTGCAACCAACAATAGAATACCGGCAGTGATATTCGTCATTATTTTTCTAATCTCATGTCTATATGAGGAATGTCATCTTCGAGATACATATCCGAGATGGTGTTGAAGCCGTGGCTCGTATAGAAGTTTTCTAGGTGTTGCTGCGCGCCAATATCAATGGCCGTATTTGGCCAAAGAGCCTCGCAGCGTGTTAATGCTTCTTTGATTAATTGATGCCCCAAGCCACCACCTCTTGCCGATTGCTTTGTTGCGACTCGACCGATGCTGGTGTTGTCGTAAGAGGTACCTGGTGGTAATAAACGTGCACACGCTACCAACTCTTCATCAGCATAGCCAAGCAGGTGCTCAACACCCGCGAGTGTATCTTTACCGTCCAGCTCTGGATAAGGACAAGTCTGCTCGACCACAAATACATCGACTCTTAATTTAAGTAGTTGATAAAGCTGTTGTGTTGAGAGTTCAGAAAAAGGAATTGAGTGCCAAGTGATCATGTTTACATCCAGAGATTATCGATGCTATGAATGTACTATGCGTGATGATTGTTGGCATTAACTATTGTTAATTCGACCTTTAATTCTGCTCAGGCTGATTGCGGTGATTCCTAGATAAGCGGCAATTTGATTGTCATTTAAGCGCTGCTCAAGGTCGGGATAGTGCTCGCAGAACAGCTGATAACGTTGCTCTGGTGTATAGAGCAGCATGAAGCGTTCTTTGTTTTCCTTATGCATCAGCTGTGTTTCTAACAGCTTTAAATACAAAGGATTATTTGATGCACGCCACTCGATAACCGCATTCATTGGCAGCTCTAACATGGTGATGGGAGTCAGCGTTTCTAATAGGTAAGGGGACGCTTGGCTTTTTATCAGACTCTCAAAGCCGATGATCCAATCTTGTTCCCAATAGAACTCTTTACTGTATTGCTTACCATCATCAGTGAGGTAGCAGGCATGGCACAAGCCTTCAAGTACAAAGTAGATTGAACTCGCCATCTCACCTTGATTGATCAAGATGTGTCTGGTTGGCAACTCAAATGGCTTGGCGACAGCAACTAGAGATTCAATCTGGCTTTCAGAGAAGTCGAAGCTTTGTAGTTGTTCGATAAAAGAGGTGTGCATGAAAATAACCTAACCCAAATAAGTGCCGAAATCATCGCACTTATTTGGAGAGAGGTACAGAGCGGGATAAATCAGCGGCGTGCGTGTTGCTCTAGGTAATCTTGAGCAAGCTCTCTGCCCATGTATTTACCCAGAGTCTTCAGTGGTACCTTTTTAAGGTTCACCACAATCAAGCCATCCAAGGCATCATTAAACGATGGGTCGACATTAAAACACACCAGTTTACCGTTCATCCCTAGATATTGGCGCAGCAGTACCGGCAGGCCTTTACCTTGCTCCATGCGTGCTAACACTTTAGAGAGCAGAGGCACACTCGCCAGTGACGATAATAGATGATTCTGCCAGAACACATGACTGCTGGTATTGAGTGGTGATGAAGGTGAAACCAAGTTCGCCTTTTCCTCATCGTAGTGATGGATTGATAAGGTGGTCGCGATCAACAGACGCGCATTGTGGCTGTAATCATTACTGATACTGACTGGGCCGAACAGATGGGTATATTGAGGGTGACGAGAAACAAAAGTCGCAATGCCTTTCCACAATAGTAACAGGGAGTTCAGGCTCTTTTGGTAAGGTTTACTTACTACCGATCGCCCTAGTTCAATGCTGTTTTCTAACGTATCAATGAATTCTTGGTTGTAGTTAAACAGGCTACGAGAGTAAAGCTGATCAAGCCAGTGCTCTGCGATGAGTTTGTCGACCATACCGAGTCGATACGCCCCGACCAGTTCTGCCTTGGTTTTATTCCACACAAACAGTTGATGGTAGTAAAGGTCATACTCATCTAAATCACAGGCCAGCCCACTGCCTTCTCCGACTTCTCTAAAGCTTTCTTCTCTTACTCGACCAATCTCGCGCATTAAGTTAGGAATAGATTGGCTAGGCGTGCAGTAGACCTCGAAGTCCCCTTGCTCAAGTAACTTCATATCTTCCGGAAGAGAATCGACCTCTATTGCCAACACTTCTGGCGGAATAGGCGCAATCACTTGGGTATCAAAAGAAGGTGCGTGGATGGGCGTGCTCGGGCTGTCTTGTTGACTCATTAGATAGGTATTAAGTCGTAGGTAGTTGACGATATCCATCTCTTTTTCAAACGATTTTATCTCTGAATATGGAATCGATGAGCCAATCGAGATAGAGATAGTTGTCGCTTGTTTATTAAGAAGTTCACGCCCGAGTAGAGCGGTTCTCAACAGTGGATGAACACGACCCGCTTGATAGAAAAGCTCACTGTTCTTGCCATTGATAAAGATAGGTACCGTGGTGGCTTGGTGACGTTTGACGAATTTCGCTACCGACTTGCTCCACTCGATGTCTGTCAGTGTTTTTGCCCCTTTACGGTAGCTTGATACTTCACCTGCTGGGAATACAATCAATAGTCCACCATCAGCCAAATGACGATTGGCATCTCGAATCGCTTTGGCATTGGTGCGTTTCGATTCTTTACTGTTAAAGACATCGACACCGATGAAAAGATCATCCAGTTCAGGCAGGTGCTTAAGTAACTCATTGGCCAGCACCTTCACATCCTTTCTTACTGATCCTACGAGATCGGCAAGGATCACGCCTTCGATGGCGCCAAGCGGGTGGTTCGCCACAATCACGACAGGCCCTTCTTCCGGGATGTTTTCCGTGCTTCCCGATGCAACCGAGTAGTCGATATTGAGCGCCGACAGAGTGTAATTCATGAATTCGAAGCTAGATAACTCGTTTTTACGATCTTGGTAGAGTCGGTCTAGCTTAGATAGCCCAGTTGCCCACTCGACAACAGACTCACCTAAACCAAAAGGCGTGTAACGTGGTAAACGAAAAGGACTATCAATCATAATGAAATTACCTTACTTAATCAGTTGCGGCCAAACTTTATCGGCTTGTTGAATATGCTGTGCTTGGTCTTGTTCCCAGCGCTGCTTAATCTCTTGGTCGTAGTTGAGGTAAAGCTTGTTATCAACAATCGTCCATTGATGTGGGTCACTCGGTGCAAAGTCGCTCTTCGCTGATACTGCCCAAGCGCAATAGCCACCATATTGAGGGGCATATTTTTCAGGATTATTAACAAATAAAGTCAGATTCTTTTCAGAAGAGAAATACCCGTCCGCGCCTTTGTACTCTGTGCTGAACTTCTTGCTCCCTTCAACAGGCTTCCCAGACGTGAAATAAGCCACGGTATCGTAGCCATCGAGTGCCTTACTGCTAAAGAAGCCGGTATAGATTTCATCGGCGGCAAATACGTACGGGCTAACAAGTAGCAGAACCATGGTGAATAGTTTTCTCATGATGGACTCCATCTATAGATTGATTGCGGGTGATAAATCAAAGGTAAAGCGCTGCTGATTTATCTGACATGGTTTAATGGGTTCGCATGGTGAGCCGGGTGCATAAAACATAGAGGCTTGACCATGCAGGTTACGTAAGTGTGTAAAGCTCACGGTATGTGCGTCTTCGCGATGCATACAGGTCGCTAAATGAGGTTGCTCATTGTGATGGTGAGAGTGGAACATCAGTAAGTTCTGTTGATTCTTACCTGCCGCCATGAGCTGATCATATTTTGCTTGTCGGTAGGCTTGCACTCGCTCTAAATCAACACCGGATGAGAAGAGTGGAGAATCAGTGTCGACTATTTTCTGTTGAATACCATCCCACATGTAGGCGATAACCAGACCATTGTGTTGGGTTAGATTGGACGCGAAAGCTAGCAAGGTAAATGGGGCAAAAGAGTGTAGGTCTAGCTTGTGAAACGCTTCAGATAGCTGACTGATATTACGACTCGATGATAGGTTTTTAAGTAGCAAACCGCGGCTTACTAAAGGACCAACGGGCACTGTGCCTTGATAGTTATTGAGTAGGCATAGCGAAAGCCCGAACTCATTAATACTTATCCAGCTACCGCCGCCAGTTGGGTCGAGTGGCATGATGATATCGACACCGTTGACTCGATATTGTCTAGGTGGCATCGCCAGTGCTCGCGTCTTTTGTTCATCACGATTAAAAAAGACCTGATAACCATTTTCTTCAAGTAGCCAAGATACTGAACACATGATTATTGCTCCCTCAGATAGCTGTTGGTGGTTGGGGCATAACCAAAGGTATTGCAGGTTTCAATATCTAAGAAGGTGGTGAGCACTTTGATCATCGCATAGTGATGATTGGCATGCAGAGCAGCAAAGGTGACCTCTCTTTCTAACGTAGAAGGCAGGCTGGCGAACACTTGCGTATCCATTGAAACTTCGGTTTGGATCATGATAGGCGCTTCGAGATCTCGACGGTCTAATCGTTCAAGCCAGTTGATCACGTAATGGATCTCTTTCAACGCAATCGATCTGTCGAATTCGACGGGGTGACCACGACGACGAGTGTTGTAATCAACGGTCTCATCCTCTTTTAAAATCAAGGCGTGAAAAAGATCCAGTGTGTGACGAGTATGTTCACCGATAGAGCTTGTAACGTGTGGCTTTGCTCGTGTCAGGTAATCGCTGTCAGAAATCGCTAACAAAAACTCTAGACCCTGATTCAATATCTCTACCGCTCCCTTGATACTAGGAGAGAAAGAAGTAAGGGCGCTCGGTTGGGCTATGGGGTTCATTCATGATCCTCGTGCAAAGTTAGTCGGTAGTCGGATATTGTTGAACAAGACGTCGCTCTTCTTGCCACGCCGTAAATAAGCTCTTGAAAGAAGGGGATTGGTGGCCTCGTTGTTTTTGCTGAACGCCAATATCAAAAAGAATGCGATATTGCAGGAGTAGCGTAGAAAATATCTCTCGTAATGGGGTGTTGCGATCCCAGATATGTCCAGCCTCACTGCTTGCGCCATTGACCTCAAGAATCGTGAAATCCTCGCCGTTCATTAGGCTGTGCATGTCCTTAAACTTGACGTCGAGTCGACCAAAGTGAAAGCCATCGAAGTCGTCGAATATCTCATCTAAGCGTTCTGTTAGAGCCTGAGTGATGTATTGATTACCGTCTCGGAAGATACAGCCACGGCTATGGCTGCCTGAAAACGCGAGTTGGAACTCTTCGCCCTCTGCGAGCACTTGATCCAATTTATCTTGATGTCTCGGTAGATACAGGTGACTAAGCTGCCCAGCGCGCGGGCTATTTTCAATTAATTGTTTGAGTGTCGACTTGCCATCACCCATCACCATTGGCGCGTATTTGAGTGTGATCGAGATGATCTCACCTTGCTTTTTGTTTGGGTAACGAACATAGAAAACACCCGCTTCGGCTTGATAAGGCGCCTTTTTTTGCAGTAGAAAGCGAGCATTATTTGGGAAAGATTCGACATATTGCTCAAGTTGAACTTGGTTGTTGATCAGCTTAACGCCAACACCTCGACAACCAAGATCCGGCTTCGCCACGATAGGTAAATCAAGATCTGATTGTATGAGTGCGCTGCGTGCGTCTTCGGCTTGTTTTTTACTGCTGAGATCCGTTTTGGTTAGGGTAATAAACGGAGAGATCCAACGCTGACTCGATGATCCGGCAAGGCTCAATATCTCGTGCTTTGATTCGCCGACCATACCACTGAGTTTGATGCTTGGATTAGCGATGAGCGGAAGTGCCCAGTCAAAGTGCCGTAACCCTTGCATCAGACTTTGAATGACCACTGGCGTGTAGAAGAACCAAGTCGGAAGAAACTCATAAGGAGAGACACTGCGCACGGTATCTTTTTCAAGCAGAGGCATACCTGCATTAATTTGATGTGCGGGAATGATGCGAATATCTTGCGGTGAACTCATGATAGCCCTCTAGAGTAGGTTTTATTCATTAATCGATTGCCGATAAACAGCAAAACGATGGCACACGGGATGATGATCCATTGATATTCAGAGGCTTGCAGCCAGGCTGATGTCCCTAAATAGTAGATGGCAGAGAAGACAATGCCAGTCCAGAGCGCAGTTGCGCTGATGACGGCAAATAAGAAAGTAGGCAGTGGGATGGCGAAAAAGCCACTCAGAGTAAAACCAACGGTGCGTAGCCCAGGAATAAAGCGGATAACAAAAAGGCTGCTGAATGCGTTTTGGCGTAATTTGGTACGAAGCGAACGAAAGTACTTATTGGTGAGGGCTTTATATCGAACGCCTCGGAAGTAACGTCCTGATTTACCAAGGTAATAAAGACCAAGATCACCAGTGGCAATGCCAATGAAAATTGCAAGTAACGCATATTGCGGTGGGATGAGTGCTTGAGTCGCTAAACCAGCGGCCGTCACGATTGCCAGATCTTCAAGCAGGTAAGAAAGCGCGATAATGCCAAGCATCAGCCATAGCAGCGACTCCTCCCCTGAATGTAACCATGCTTGAATGCTCTCGACGGTGCCCATCAAATGTCCTTATCTATCCTATAGATGAATGGCTTACCGGCCATTCATTGAGTGTAGTAAATTAAATAGACAGGAGGAGCTCAGAAAAACTTACAGCGAATTGCTGCTTTTTTACGTTGATTGGATTCAATAGGTGATTTGAGGTGTGCGATATTAGGCGAAGAATGAGCAGGAGTTTAAGCTTCGAAAGCTGAGGCCTTACACTAAGAATTTAGATAAGAAAAGAAAAAGGCTGAGTTGTTAAACTCAGCCTTTAGAAGGTTAACTATTGATTACTGAAGTAATCTATTTAGTTAGGTCAATCTGGTAAACAGCGAAACCAACATCGTCAGTGGCAACACGTTTCATCGGGTATTGACCCTTCTCTTTGATGAACTCTGCTGCTTTCTCGCTTGGCGACGTTTCAAAGCGGATATCTAGTTTGTTATCTGTTTTGATTGGCGCAAATGACCAGTTGTTGTCAGCCGTTGGGCTTACTTGACCTTGCTCTTTGCTTACGCGAGAGATGTAGTTCGCCAGTACAGTACGGTTCTCATCTGGTGCATCAAATGCGATGAAGTCTTCACCCGTACCTGGGAACTTAGCACTGTACGCACGGTAGTTGTTGGTTGCGATCAGGAAGTCTTGCTTCATGTCGATTGGCTTACCTTGGTAAGTTAGGCCAACAATACGTTGTGAGTCAGGGTTAACGACTTTACAGTTTGCATCGTATTTCGCAGGTTGAGTTACGTCGATTTGGTAATCAACACCGTCGATAACATCGAAGTTGTAAGTGCGGAAGTTATCCCACTCGATCAACTGTTGTGGTGCTGTTGAGTTAACATCAACTTGGTTGAACTGACCAGCAGAACACTCAAGCCACTCTTTTACTTCATGGCCTGTTACCTTCATCGCGACTAGCGTGTTCGGGTAAAGGTACAAGTCAGCTGCGTTACGGAATGTCAGTTGACCAGATTCAACTTCAGTGAAGTTCGCTGGATCATTCTTACGGCCACCGGCTTTGAATGGTGCAGCTGCAGAAAGTACTGGCGTACCATCTAGGTCTGGGTCGCCTTGGATGAACTGTTCAACGTAATCTTTCTGCGCAAGGTTAACAATCTGTACTGTTGGATCGTCTTGCACTAGAGATAGGAAGCTGTACATCACGTCGTCTGCTTTACCAATCGGTTGGTTAACAAACTCACGAGTACCAGCGTGGTCTTTTTCTAATGCTGTTACGATGCCTTCATCAGCTGCAGCAAGCGATTTCTTCTCGATTTTGTCGTAGATAGGGCATGCTTCTGATTGGCCTTTAACGACTTCCCACTTACCGTCTTTTTGTGCAAGTGTTAGATCCATAACACCAACGTGGCTACCCCAACGACCAGGCATTACCGCCGCAACGCCGTTCATTGTGCCCGTTTCGTTGTCGATGCCTTGGATGTCATCAAAACCTTTGCCTGGGAACACAGCGTGAGAGTGGCCGAATGCGATTGCATCAATGCCGTCTACTTCAGATAGGTAGAACGTTGAGTTCTCTTCGCCATTTTTGTATGGGTCAGTTGATACGCCTGAGTGAGGGATAGCAACGATAACTTCAGCGCCTTCCGCTTTCATTTGAGGCACTAACTCGTTAGCCGTCTCAATGATATCGCGAGCGATCACTTTGCCTTCAAGGTTCTTCTTATCCCACGTCATGATTTGTGGTGGAACAAAACCGATGTAACCCACTTTTACTTCGTGCTCTACACCAGCAGTATCTTCGAACGTGTGCGTCTTGATGATATAAGGCGTGAAGTAGTGTTCTTTGGTTTCTGCGTCGTAAACGTTAGCACTGATGTACGGGAAATCAGCGTCGTTGATCGATTCTTCTAGGAACTCAAGACCGTAGTTGAATTCGTGGTTACCTAGGTTTGCAGCGTCGTAGCTTAGTTGGTTCATAGCTTTGTATGCAGGGTGAACTTCGCCTACTTCGATGCCTTTGTCTGCCATGTAGTCACCCATTGGGCTACCTTGCAGCAAGTCACCGTTATCAACTAATACGCTGTTGGTTACTTCGCTTTGAGCTTCTTTTACTAGAGTTGCAGTACGTGCTAAGCCAATTTTTTTCGATGGCTTGTCTTTGTAGTAGTCGTAATCCATTAGGTTGGTATGGATATCCGTCGTTTCTACGACACGTAATTTAATCACTTCATCGGTATCTGGTGTTGTTGTGCAGCCTGCTAAAGTCAAACCAAGACCCGCAAGTACAGCCAATGACAAAGGTTTCATTGCAACTTTCATTTTGTAGCTCCAAAGTGGATAGTAGAAAATTCGTTGCGTAATGTAACAAAATGGAATGAAACAATGATTACAACGAATGTTAATTCGTGACTTAGATTGATTACTTTATGGTGTTCTGCAAGACGCCTCCCAAACCTGATTAATCGATGTGCAACTGATATCGATAATATTAGTCCATTCATTTCACCTGCTTATCGATAAATTCAATCCCTTATCAGCTTTTCGAATAAAAAATGAAATTTTAGAATTTCCAGTAATATGAGAGGCTCGTCATAATGCCTATATCAAGGACGTATCAGGCAGACGAATAGCAAGGATAGCTCAACACGAAGCTTCTGTTTTCTTCTAGTGCCAATACTCCCATTCACTCAAGTGGATGAGTTAAATCCCATGCTTGGCAAGACCAAGTAATGAATTGCTCGTAACGCGAGCCTTAAAGGAAGCACTGAAATGGACCAAGAACGTTTAACCCACCTAAAACAGCTCGAAGCGGAAAGTATTCATATTATCCGTGAAGTGGCGGCTGAGTTTGATAACCCAGTGATGATGTACTCCATCGGAAAAGATTCTTCTGTGATGCTTCATTTAGCTCGCAAAGCGTTTTATCCAGGCAAGATTCCATTCCCGCTATTGCATGTAGATACGGATTGGAAATTCCGCGAGATGATTGAGTTTCGTGATCGTACGGCTAAAAAGTACGGCTTCGACCTTTTAGTACATAAGAACCCAGAAGGTATAGAGATGGGTTGTAGCCCATTTGTACATGGTTCTTCGAAGCACACTGACATCATGAAAACACAGGGCCTTAAGCAGGCGTTAAACAAGTATGGGTTCGATGCGGCTTTTGGTGGTGCGCGTCGTGATGAAGAAAAATCTCGTGCGAAAGAACGTGTTTATTCTTTCCGTGATAAGAACCATACGTGGGATCCAAAAAACCAGCGTCCAGAGCTTTGGAACACCTACAACGGTCAGGTTAATAAGGGCGAAAGCATTCGTGTCTTCCCGCTATCTAATTGGACTGAGCTCGATATCTGGCAATACATCTATCTAGAGAGCATCGATATTGTTCCACTTTACCTTTCAGACAAACGCCCTGTAGTTGAGCGTGATGGCATGCTGATCATGGTTGATGATGACCGTATGGAGCTGCAAGAAGGTGAAGTGATTGAAGAGAAAAGCGTTCGTTTTCGTACTTTAGGCTGTTACCCATTAACCGGAGCGGTTGAATCTGAGGCGAATACGCTAACGGGCATTATTGAAGAGATGCTGGTGGCGACGTCTAGTGAGCGTCAAGGTCGAGCGATTGACCATGATCAGTCGGGCTCTATGGAGCTGAAAAAGCGCCAAGGTTATTTCTAAGAATCTAAGGAAAGAAAAATGAATAGTGCAGTAGAAGCCGAATTGGCTGAACTAGGGATTGAAGGTTATCTAAGTCAGCATCAGCATAAATCTATGCTTAGATTTTTAACTTGTGGCTCGGTAGATGACGGTAAAAGTACGCTAATCGGTCGCTTACTCCATGATACAAAACAGATTTATGAAGATCAGCTAGCGGCGGTTCACTCGGATAGCCAACGAGTGGGAACGACAGGTGAGAAACCTGATTTGGCACTGCTTGTTGATGGTCTGCAGGCTGAGCGTGAGCAAGGGATCACGATCGATGTGGCTTACCGCTACTTCTCGACTCAAAAACGTAAGTTCATTATTGCTGATACTCCTGGGCATGAGCAGTATACGCGCAACATGGCAACAGGCGCTTCAACGTGTGATCTGGCGGTGATCTTGATTGATGCTCGTAAGGGCGTTCTGGATCAAACACGTCGTCACTCGTTTATCTCTAACCTGCTTGGTTTGAAGCATTTCATCGTTGCTGTAAACAAGATGGATCTTGTGGAGTATTCACAAGATCGTTTTGAAGAGATTCGCGATCAGTATCTAGAGTTTGCAGAAAACCTAGAAGGCGAAACCAATATTCAGATCTTGCCAGTATCGGCGCTTGAAGGCATCAACGTTGCTGCACCAAGTAAAGAGCTTGCATGGTTCGAAGGCCCATCTCTGCTAGAAGTGTTAGAGAACGTCGACATTGACCAAAAGCGTTCGGCAGGTGAATTCCGATTCCCAGTTCAGTACGTCAATCGTCCTAACTTAGACTTCCGCGGTTTTGCTGGCACCGTTGCCTCTGGCCGTGTCAGTGTCGGTGATGAAATCAAGGCGCTGCCGTCGGGTAAAACCTCTAAGGTTGCACGCATTGTAACTTTTGATGGTGATTTGGAGTCTGCGCAAGCGGGCTTGGCAGTAACACTGACCCTTGAAGATGAGATTGATATCAGTCGTGGTGATTTGATTGTGCTAGAAAACGCGCAGATTGAATCCACTAACCACGTATTGGCTGACATCGTGTGGATGACAGAGCAACCATTGCAACCGGGCAAAGCTTACGACATCAAGATCGCAGGCAAGAAAACCGTTGGTCAGGTTGAAACGGTTCGTCACCAATACGACATCAACAACCTATCGACTCACGCTGTCGATGAGTTGCCATTGAATGGCATTGGCTTGTGTGAATGGTCACTGAACGAGACTGTCGCGCTGGATAAATACCGTGAAAGTGCCGATACCGGTGGCTTCATCGTTATCGACCGACTAACCAACGTGACGGTTGGCGCGGGTTTGATTCGAGACCGTTTGGACTCTGTTGAACAGCAAGTCGGTAACTTCTCTGCATTTGAACTTGAGTTCAACGCATTGGTTCGCAAACATTTCCCTCATTGGGATGCCAAAGATCTAAGCCAACTACTGAAGTCATAAACGACCAAGTAACAGCTTATTGAATCAGGCGGAAACCGATCGTTTCCGCCATAAAGGACGGGTATATGTGGCAACAAGGATTTGTATTAGCGATTTTGCTCGGCATCATTACTTGCCTGCTCGTTACCCGTATTAAGCCAAGCTTTATCTTTGCTGGCGCGGCGTTTATTGCTTTTATGGCTGGCATGATCGACTTGTCGAGCTTGGCTAATAACTTCACTAACTCCTCGTTACTGACTTTAATTCTTCTGATCCTCGCATCAAGTGCGTTGGAGAAAACTCGCTTAATCAGCTGGGTTAGCCGCAATATCTCTGAAGGTAGGCTAGGTACCGTGGTTGCGAAGTTGGGTATTTCTACAGCGTTACTTTCTTCTTTTACTAATAACACCGCGGTGGTTGTTTCTTTGATCGGGGCGATCAAACGTAATCAACAGCACGCGCCGTCTAAGTTACTTATCCCTTTGTCATACGCTGCCATCTTAGGTGGCACCCTGACATTGATCGGCACCTCTACCAATTTGATCATCAATAGTTTTGTTGAAGATGCAGGTTTACCGAGCTTAAACTTTTTCACACCTACCTTGATCGGTTTAGCGGTTTTGGTCGGTGGGGTATTGATCCTTATTCCTCTTAGCTATTTTCTACCCAGCTACGATGATGGTTCTCAAGATGATCTGCCTTACTTTCTCGAGGCGCGAGTTGAGCCAGGTTCTCCATTAGTTGGCCGTAGCGTCAGTGAAAATAATCTTAGAGCTCCGCCGCCGTTTCCCAGTCGATATTGTGGTGATCGTGGGCTCTGCACTTTCTATTGCTCAACTGATGATTTCATCGGGTTTATCTGAGCGGATGGGGCTGATGTTTATGGAGGCGTTTAATGGCTGGGGCGTATTCGGTGCGTTAGTTGCTACCTACTTTATGACTTTGGTTTTGACAGAGCTGGTGACCAATAATGCGGCTGCAGCACTCTCATTTCCGATTGGCTACAGTATGGCAGTAGGTTATGGCGTTGACCCTATGCCGTTCATCATGGCGGTACTGTTTGGTGCCAGTGCCAGTTTTATCTCTCCATACGGCTACCAAACCAACTTACTTGTTTATAGCGTAGGTAATTACCATTTAACGGATTATCTGCGTATCGGCATTCCAATCTCGATTGTATATTCGGGCTTGGTGCTGACCCTAATTCCTTATTTTTTCCCATTTTAATGCTGTTTATTTAAAGGACTAATTATGACCGCAGTACTCAAACCCAAAGATGAGAATGTTGTGTGGCATCAACACTCGATTGATAAAACATTTCGCGCGGATCTGAAATCACAAAAGCCAGCCGTGCTCTGGTTCACGGGGTTGTCTGGTTCTGGTAAATCGACAGTCGCTGGAGCATTAGAAAATCGCTTGGCACAGCTTGGTTACCATACTTATTTATTGGATGGCGACAATGTGCGTCATGGATTATGTAGTGACCTTGGCTTCTCTGAGCAAGATCGTCGAGAGAACATCCGTCGTATTGGTGAGCTTGCTAAATTGATGGCAGATGCAGGCTTGATCGTGTTGTCAGCCTTTATTTCTCCGCATCAAGCTGAAAGGCAACTCGTGAGAGATTTATTGCCGGAAGGTGAGTTTCTTGAGGTGTTCGTCAATACTCCATTAGAGGTTTGCGAACAGCGTGACCCTAAAGGTCTGTATAAGAAAGCACGTGCCGGAGAGATCCCGAACTTTACAGGTATTAGTTCAGTGTACGAAGCGCCTCAGAACCCTGAGATTGATCTACCTGCAGGTGAGAAGACACTCGATGAATTGGTCGAACTGTGTATTGATGCGTTGGAGAAGCGAAATATCTTAGCCAACTGAGATCGTTGGTATGACTAAGGCTACTCAGCTGTTTATCTGTTTATTCACGACCGATAAATAGTGCAGCCTTAGTTTACCGAGACAAGAAACCTATCCTCTAGATTCTCTTTATTCCTCTCTATACTTCACTTTTTACACCGTCTATTTTAGCTCCGTCGAGTGTCTAGACGGTGTAATTCACACTGCTTTTCACTTCTGTCTGTACTGTGAATTTCTGGCTCAATAGTGCAATCAGTTGATCGTAATACTGCGTGTTTGGCTTGTTACCGAGCAAGGTACAAAGCTCATTGCCTGTAGGGCTGAATCGGTAGTAAACCAGCTTCACGCCTTTTGATAATGGTGCCAGTGACATGCTCTTACCTTGATAGGTTAGGTGCAGGGCTGGATCGAAATCAATATCTCCGGATTCTAATTCTGTGCCCAGAATAATCCCGAGCTCTATCAAGTGGAGCAAGCTGGAGTAGGGCAGGTTGTGCCCACCAAGGTTGATGGTGTTGGTGGTGTCCCTTTTGCCAAAGTTGAATAGCCCAGCATGAGATTTAAAGCCGAGTAAGAGCTTTCTGCTGTTATCGCTACCAAAGCTACAACCCAGTGATGCTGCCCTTTGTAGGGTTAACGCTTCTTTTGGTGTCATGTCTTTTAAGATTTGCAGTGCCTTCATCGACGTCGAGCCTGGGTTGGTGACTTCTCGTTTCAGTACTTGAGCCCATAGCCTCTGCATCGATGTATTGTGGATCTCTTGTGCCATGTCGAAGAAACGGTATAACCAGTCCTGATCCGGGTCTCCAGCCGCTTCATCCTTACATGAAGAGTGCGCCAACTTTAGAATCTGTTCTAGGTTCTTTTGGCGAAGCTCTCTACGTTTTTTCTCTCGCAATAGTGCCCGTTCGATAAGCGTACTCTCAGCTTTATCCTTTGGCTTGGCACTATGACTAATTAAGGAATCGAGGCCGAAGCTTTGTGCGATGTGCAGCATTCTGCTGGCACTGTCGGCAATATGAGGCTTTTTCTCATGCTTATGCTGTGTGTCGCTAGCATGCTCAATGATCACTGGCTGTTTGGTTTTTGACATAAGAGTACCGTTAGGAGACGACTCAAAACCAATCGTAGTAAATAATTGCTCAGCCTAGCTTGTTAAAACGCTTGATAACTGAGCTACAATTTTTGATTGTAGAATAACTACTTATCAAAAAGCTCCGCCTTGTTCTCAAGGCTTTTTCCTACGCTATTTCTGAACACTTACTTATTGTGATTGGTATAACTGTCTAAAATGTAACTCTTTATCTTATTGGTGGCTAGATTTTGCGAGCATAGTTGAAGGTTTCAACAAAATTTTACTTTTGTTAATGATAATAAAATGTTAAATTTGTTGTAATTCTCAAGGAGGAGTTATGAATCAAGTCAATGATAACAAGCTGAAGAAACAGCTTAGTATAGGGTTATTACTCGCGATTTATGTCGCTGTTCTAGCTTACTTATCTAATTACATCGCGTAATTCAGAAGAAAATTATCGTTATTAAACTGTTATTGAATGATCACACTCGTTCAGTGACGGCAGCTCATCCTTGAGCCACCCTTCTAATGACTACATGTCGTCATACTCTTCAATCGCAGTACCTTCAATAAGATAACCGGTTTGCGCTAAGTCATGGCTGATTGACTCAGTTTTCAGCGTTCCGACCAAATAGATCACATCCCATAACTGCTGTATTGGTGCACCTTTCGGGAACTTCACGTAGATGATTTGGTTCGGTGGCGGCGGTGGCACGTGGATACATGCGCCAAAGTACGGTACCAGCAGAAACTCAGTGATCATATTCTCATCACCTTCCAATGGAATCACAAAGCCAGGAATCTTCACTGTGCTGCCATTCAGCTCTGGGCGAACAGCACCAAGTGTCGATTGTTGAGGTTTGTCCATACTATTGTGGTCAACCATCGGCATACCAAATGAATCTAGCTGAGCACGTTCTGATTCTGGAATCAAATCAATCCATTCAAGTGTTAATACCGATTCGTCATTCTGAGTGGTTTCAGCGTGAGCTGTACTGATAAATGGGAACAGAAGTAGCCCAAGTATCAGTAGGAATTTGCGTTGCATCGTAGGTTCCTATTTTAGATTCGAATCGTCATGCCATCAGACAATGACTGGCGGTAAGCCCTGAAAGCGGGAATAAAGCCGATAATGATTCCAGCAACTTGTACCAGCATAAGCAGTTTCCACTCATGCGGTGTGATTGCGGATATCGATATGTTGATACCATAACTTTGTTGCACAATAGGAGCAACCACTGCGATCAGCGCAAACAGCACTGCAACACCTAATGTAATGCCAAGGAAGGTTAGCGCACTGGCTTCACTGATCAGTAAACCAAACACATGACGAGGTCTTGCGCCCATCGCACGTAGGATAGCCATCTCTCGACGCCTTTCTTGCAAGCTAGTGAGTAGGCTACTGAGCATACCCAATAATCCGGCGACAACAACAAACCCTGAAACAATCAGTAATGCTTGTTCTGCTACAGCCATCATTCCCCACAATTCGTGAAGCGCAATGCCCGGCATAATGGCGCTTAAAGGTTCTTGGCGGTAGTTATTGATTTCTCGTTGCAGTGCGAAGGTTTGGATCTTCGATTTAAGGCCAACCATCATCGCGGTAATCTGCTTCGGTTGGAAGTCACGTTGCTTTAGCGCTTCAGCATTCGGTGTGTGCCCGAGGTTGGCACCTGATTCCCAGCCAACATGAATTGCTTCGATTGCCTCTAGCGATACGTGTACGGTTTTGTCTACTGGTGTTCCTGTTGGCGCGAGTATTCCCACAATCTTGAAGGGCAGATTATCGTGACGGCTAAACGCAACATCACTGATACCGTGCGCAAGAATGATTTGATCACCTATTTTGTAATCTAGCTTCTTCGCGACGTCGGCACCAATCACTACGTCAAATAGCTGATTAAACTCTTTGCCTTGCTGAAAAGTAAGTGGTTGCTTACTTCCATAGCGATAATTCTCGAAGTAGCTATGGTTCGTGCCCATTACGCGGAAGCCTTTGTGTGAATCGCCCAATGAGATTGGGATCGCCCACTTTACTGCGTTGTGCTGGCTAAATTCTTCATAGCTTTTCCAGTCGATGTTGTTGGTCGCATTACCGATTCTGAATACTGAGTAAAGCAGCAGGTTGACCTGACCAGAACGGCCACCGACGATAAGGTCAGTACCTGAAATCGTATTGGCGAAGCTGCTCTTAGCTTCGGTTCTTACACGTTCCACACCGAGTAATAGAATGACGGATACAGCCACAGTGAGAATAGTTAGAATGGCTGTGGCTTTACGGTTGAGTACGCTTTTTAAGGCTAAGTGAGTAATTACTTTCATACGACAACCTTAGCTTGGTTAACGGTTTTTAAATCTATGGTTCGAGTGAACAACTTTTCTAGTGTTGGATCATGGCTAACAAAGATAAGAGTAGAACCTGCCTGGTTGGCTTGTTCTAACAACAGTTCGATAAAAGCTTCTCGGTTGTCATGATCCAAAGCCGAGGTTGGCTCGTCGGCAATAATGATTTTGGGTTGGCCGATCAAAGCACGAGCGGCAGCAACACGTTGTTGTTGACCGATGCTTAACTCGGTAACGGGCTTGTCCATTAAAGCTTGAGGTAGTTTTAATCTGAGTAACAACTCTCGAGCCGTCTCTTGTAAGCTTTTCTGGCTTTCAGCGACTTGCTGTTTACGTATCTGTGAAAACTGGCAAGGAAGCGTCACGTTATCGATAACTGATAGATAAGGAAGCAGGTTAAATTGTTGGAAAATATAACCAATCTGATCGGCTCTGAATTTATCTCTTTGACGAGGTGTAAGCTGAGTGAGGTCTTGATCAAGGATAGAGACTTCTCCTTGCTCAGCTTGGTTGATTCCGGTCAGTAGCCCTAACAAAGTTGATTTTCCACAACCACTTGGCCCTTTGATAAAAAGGTGCTCTTGGGCTTGGATGTACAGAGAGGGGATCTCTAGCGTTGGTGGTAATTCAGGCTTCCAACGAAAGCTGATATTTTCGAGTTTGACCACAAGTGATGAACTGTCAGAAGACATGCTAGCTCCAATAATTAAAGCGGTGTATCTACTGGACAGTAATTTGAAACATAAATTCACAGGAACACACCGATTTGAACAGCCAAGTAAGCGATGACTTACCTGGCTGTTTATTTTACGTTTAATCCGATCTAGGAGTGATTAGAATCGGAAACTAATACGCTCTGCGTTAAGCACTTCTTGTACTTGAGCTGTGTCTGTTAGTAGGTTCACCGTCATTTTTTCAGTGTTGCTGAACTTAGAGAACCACTGAGTGCTAACTGTGTCTAGCTTAGCAACATCTGAACATTCATAGTGGTACTCAACAGTGAACTCACCGTGGCCACCTTCTGAGTGATCGTGGCCTTCATGATCGTGGTGGTCGTGACCTTCGTGGTCATCATGATCGTGCTCAGCGTGGTCATGGTCTTTGTAGTCATCATGATCGTGTTCAGCGTGGTCATGGTCTTTGTGGTCGTCATGATCGTGTTCAGCGTGATCATGGTCTTTGTGGTCGCCATGACCGTGTTCCGCATGGTCATGGCCTTCATGGTCGTCATGACCGCCTTCTAAGGTGTTTGCTACTGACTTGAACTTCAGAGTACAACTCGCATTGTTAAAACTAAACAGCTCTTCTGGCTTGTTTAATTGTGCGATAGCCTGTTCAAACACTTTCTTCTGTTCTGCAGTTTTTGGAGCATGTTCAAACCCAACCACATCTGCGCCTGGAGCTGTTACTTCAACAAGCAATTCTTGCCCATCTTGCGCGATGTTTACTTCAACTTGGCCATGTACGTGTGCATCATGAGAGCGGAATTCTTCGTTAGCTAGAGCATTTGTAGAGACAGTCATGCCGATAACAACGGCTAAAAAAGTAGGTTTCATGTTTTTTCCTGAATAAAGGTTAATTAAAAAGTAGTGGTAATTAAGCGATATTTACAGGAGGTGAGCGTGCCAAATAAGCGAAATATAGCCGCTGTAGTGAAGTTACTGACTCTGTAATAGCGACAGTAAATTCCGAATGGAACTCTGGAATCTGTGGTAGTGAGTGCGCTGTGATGAACTGATTAAGCGAAAACAGCTCACAATGGTGTGAAGTGTGGTGCTCTGGTGCGATATCCACAATGTGTGTTGCGGCTAACACGCTTAACATGAGCATAAGCCCAAGCAAGAAGCCTGTTTTGCGTTTCACATTGTTGGGTGTGTTTTGCCACATCAGGATGATTAACCACAGAATTAAAAAAAGGATACTGTTATAATATAACAATATCCTTTGGTTAGGTCTCGAAAAAGACGCGAATATCTTATTAAAGGCTCGCTTTAATCAACTCAATGACTTGAGTGACTTCTGATTCGTTTAATGCACCTTCTTTTACAAACAAGATTTTACCTTGCTTGTCTTGAACGATAATCGCTGAGCTTTCTTCTTTTAGAGCCCATGTTGACGCAACGGCGCCGTCTTCATCTAGGACCATAGAAGACCATGGAAATTCTTCTTTGCTGCTTTCGGCAGAGGACTTAACAAAAGACCCAGTACCCCAAATCGCATCATCTTGGTTGATGATAGTGGTGGTTTGGTAGCTGTCTTCTGAGAATTTCGATGCGGTAATGGCTGCCATCAGTGGTGCGTTGAGCTCTTTAGAGCTGCTGCGGCCAGCGATAGCTTGAACGACGCGAACTTTACCTAGAAGATCATTGGTTGCCCAAGCTTGATATCCAGTATTTCCGTCGTTTAGAACAATCTCACCATAGTTACTCACATCGACGGCAGGCAGGGTAGCGCCTACTGATAGGTTGTGAGCATTGGCGAAGAGTGGAGAGGCTGCGGCTAGAAAAGCCAGTAGAGTTTTGTTTTTCATTATATTTTTGTTCCGCTTATTGGTTTGCACAGGAAGTATAATATGAAATTTGAAAAATGCCTCTTTAACTTTTTTATCGTACGACGTAGAAAGAAGTTGCAGGCTTGTTACCAAAAGGTATAATGCATCAATATCAAGATGAACAATAGATTATATTGCTGTTTGCTAAAGGAATTAGCGATTAAATGTGCTTTGAACAGCGACGCTGTTCAGGTATGTGACTGTAGTACTCAAATGGAATTGAGGTTGTATTATGTTAAGAAAATTTTCTACTTACCGTCCACGTCAGGTGGCGCGTTTCGTTAAAGTCCTGTTCAAAGGCCAATTTGCTATTGAAGGTGTTGGAGAGTTTCGCTTCGACCAAGGCAAGGTGCTACTTCCTGAAGTTTCAGACAAACAAAAGCTCACTATTTTTAAAGAAGTTAACGGCACCATTGCAGCGTTGCCGGTGTAACTGAGCTTTATCGATTTGTCTTGCACCGAATAGATTAACAATGAAAAGGGCTTCCTGATGGAAGCCCTTTTTTAATGCGTGTCGTTCACGATGGTATGTCGAACGGCACTTTATTGTGGAGGGAAGCACACACCTGTTCCACCCAACCCGCAATACCCATTCGGATTTTTAGCTAGGTATTGCTGGTGGTAGGTTTCTGCGAAAAAATATTTTCCAGCAGGCAGAACTTCCGTCGTGATCTCGTTGCCTAAAGATTCAGTCATTGCTCGTTGATATTCACGTTTAGAGTGCTCAGCGATAGATTGTTGTTCTTCACTGAAGGTGTAAATCGCAGAACGGTACTGAGTCCCTAAATCGTTGCCTTGGCGCATCCCTTGAGTTGGGTCATGACGCTCCCAAAAGGTTTCAAGTATTCGAGCTAGAGAGGTTTGTTCACTATCAAATATGACACGAACGACCTCGGTATGGCCGGTTTGCCCAGTACATACTTGTTCATAAGTGGGATTAACTGTGTATCCGCCAGCGTAACCAACGGATGTTGAAATAACGCCATCCAATTGCCAAAACAAACGCTCAGCTCCCCAGAAGCACCCCATACCAAACAGGACTTCTTGTTGAGAGCCCGTGGGTGCATCGAACAGGTCGGTTTGATTGACGAAATGGCGCTCAGTGATTCGAATTGGGTCAGCATTTCCCGGTAGTGCGGTTGCTGCAGAAATCAGTTGTTGTTTGTTTAGCATGTTATATTCCTTTTCGCATACGTTTACCGCGCTGGCTTTTATTTAACGTGGGTTCATATTAACTGTTGGTCAATATTGAATAAGTCTTTAAATTAGACCGTGTTATTCCAGGATTTATTACAGACTCAATGCCTATTTAGCGGTATTATTTCTTTTCACTTATTAACGTATTGATAACTTCTTCACCAATTAAACATGATAAGAAAAACTTTACCAGTTCTGATTGGCACTCTATTGTCATCGACGCTCGCTTTCGCTGACGTTTCCCTTGAAATCAAAGGGCTAGATGGAGCGCTTGAGGATAATGTTGATGCTTATCTGAGTGCGATCCCTGAAGAAGAGTATTCGGTTTCACTAAGATTCCAATCCCGCTTGGAATCTATGATTAAAGAAGCCCTGAATGCGTTAGGCTACTACCACCCTAAAATCACATTTACTCACTCCGAAGATGATACCGAAATGACCGTTACGGTTGAGCCGGGAGAGCCTGTTGTTATTTATACTTCAGATATCGTTCTAACTGGTGAAGCCAAGGATGACCCAGACTTTTTAGCCTTGATAGCGAAGAGTAGCTTGTCTAAAGGTTCGACTCTGAATCATGGTAATTATGACTCTTTGAAATCGTCGATCCGCAACCTTGGCTTAGCGAAAGGCTACTTCGATGGTGCTTATGATCTTAGTAAGCTAGAAGTCGCTCCTGAATTGAACCGCGCTTATGTTCGTCTTCATTATAACAGTGGTATCCGCTATCACTTTGGTACTACTCAGGTTACTGGTAGCCAGATAGAAGAAGATAAGGTGCAGTCACTTAAACCATTTGAGGGTGGCGAACCTTACTCAATCACCAAAGTCGGTGAGTACAACCAAAACCTGTCCAATACGGATTGGTTCTCCTCGGTATTTGTTGAACCAAATTTAAGCCAGTTAGGCGAAGGCCGAGAGATCCCGATGAAGGTTAGCCTTGCTCCGCAAGCTCGTAACCAAATCGAAACGGGTATCGGTGTCTCAACCGACCTTGGCGTAAAAGGCACTCTGAAGTGGAAAAAACCTTGGGTTAATGAACAAGGCCATAGCTTCAATAGCAGCCTGTCGATTTCTAAACCTGAACAGACGATTACCGCTACCTATAAAATCCCTCTGGATGACGTGCTGAACGACTACTATCAAGTTAAGTACGGTATGAAAAACTTGGATAATCGTGATACCAAGAGTTTGGAGTCAAACTTAGCGCTAGAAAGATATTGGCGACTGGATAACGGTTGGCAACGCACGGTCTTCATTCGATACTTGGTCGAAAACTATGAGCAAGGTTTGCAGGATGATTTAGCGCAATTTGTGCTGCCGGGTATCTCTTTCTCACGCACTCGAACGCGAGGCGGTTCGATGCCGATGTGGGGCGATAAACAAACCATTATGGTTGAAGCGGGTGATGATACCTTGTTATCTGAAACTAAGGTTGTTCGTTTTCAAGGTCAAACCGCTTGGATTCGAAGCATTGGCGACAATCACCGAGGCTTAACTCGACTTCAATTTGGCGGCAACTTTGCCGACGAGTTTGATAAGCTATCTCCCTCACTAAGATTCTTTGCTGGTGGTGACAATAGCATTCGTGGTTATGGTTATGAGTCGATCTCTCCTCGAGATGAAAGTGGCGCACTAACGGGTGCCAAATTCATTGCAACCAGCTCGTTTGAATACCAATACCGCTTGGTTGGAAACTGGTGGGGCGCAGCATTCTACGACATTGGTGATGCATTTAATGACAAACCCGAATGGAAACACGGCACCGGCGTCGGTGTTCGTTGGGCGTCACCTGTTGGTCCAGTGAGTTTAGATTTTGCTTGGGGTCTAGATGCAGAAAAAGGTGATGAGTTCCAGTTACACTTTAGTTTAGGGCCAGAATTATGATCAAAGTGATGGGCAAGTACATCAAGTGGACGTCGATCTCATTGACGTCTATTTTGCTGTTGTTGATAGCCTTGCTAGGTTTTGTTTTGTTCACCAATCCAGGGTTGAACACTGTGTTGTGGGGCGCTGAAAAAGCGTTGCCACAGCTTAAAGTGGAAAGCACTAAAGGGGCTCTGTTCCCGAGCTTTACGCTTAATAATGTTCAGTTTAAAGATGACAGCCTGCATATAGACACCAAAGTTCAAAAGCTGAACTTGGCGATTAATCCTCGCTGTCTGCTCGACCCTAAGTTGTGTGTCGATCGTTTAGCGATTCAAGGATTGGACTTCGCATTTACTGAACTGCCTCCGGCCTCTACAGAAGAAACAGAACCTACTCCGCCCGTAACATCGGTAAAAACACCGTTGCCAATCGTAATCAACCGTATCGCTTTGTCTGATATCAAGTTGAATATCTTAGGGCATGAAATTGAATGGAGCTTGTTCTCTACGGCTTTGAGTATGCAGGGCGAAAAGCTAACTGTATCGCCAACCTTATTCAATGATCTTAAGGTTAAACTCGCGGAGTCGACAGAAGAACCGCAAGCAGAAAAGGTTGAGCCAAAAGCTGCCGTTAAAACGGCTATCGAATTGCCGGAAGTCTGGATTCCTCTGCAGGTTGTGTTGGAGCGTTTTGACCTCAACCGTTTCACCTTAGAACAAGAAACACCAATCGTTGTTAACCACCTTGGGTTAGAAGCTCGCGCGGGCAAACACACGGTTGATGTTTCAACTCTCGAACTCGATATGCCACAAGCAAGCGCCAATCTAACCACGAAGGTTGAGCTCAAGGGCGGTTACCCGCTAGAACTTTCTTTGGATGCGTTGGTGAAAGAAACCGACCTTGTTGGGCAGAAGTTGTCTCTGAAAGCACAAGGCAGCGTGGCTAAGCTAAACCTAGACTCCCAATTTTCTGAGCTGATTGAGGCAAAGTTGTCTGGGGATATTCAACCCTTAGAACCGACTCTGCCATTTGACCTTCTTTTAGAGGGCGGACAAGCACAGTGGCCCCTTACCGGAAAAAGCGATTACCAAGCGACAATTGAGCAATTTAAAGCTGATGGCTCACTAGATGGTTTTAATGTTCTTCTTAAAGGTGAAGCCGATGGTAAGGAAATCCCTGAATTAGCCATCGATCTACAGGGTAAAGGCACGACGGAACAAATTGTTCTCGAGCGTCTAAAGCTCAACACGCTAGGCGGTGAGCTTAACGGTGTCGTTAAAGCGAACTGGAAGAGTCTCGTTAACTGGCAAGCTGACGTGACACTCAAAGATATTCAACCGGGTCTGCAGTGGCCAGAAGCTGAGGGCAACATTAGTGGAAACATCGTCACCTCAGGTGAGTTGACTGAAGCGGGCGGCTGGGTGATTGAACTGCCTAAATTGGATATTGAAGGGATCTTGCGAGAATACCCTCTGGATATCGAAGGTCAGTTGTCAGCGTCGGATCGCAGCGCGAGCGGTGAACCAAAACTGAAAACCAGTGGTTTGAGCTTAGCTCACGGTGTTAACTCGATTAAGGCTCAGGGTGAGCTTGATAAGAAATGGGACATGGGTGTTGAGATTCACTTCCCTGAGCTTGTAAAAAGCGTCCCTGATTTGAAAGGTAAAGTGATTGGTAACATCCAGCTCAGTGGTCCAACGAAAAAGCCTGAAGTCGATCTCGCTCTAAATGTGGATAAGGTAGATTGGAATAACGAAGCAACACTAGAATCCTTGTCGCTTAATGGTTCTGTGGTTCCTCTGCCATTGCCTGAAGCTCAAGCTGATCTTGAATTAAAAGCTAACAACCTAACCTATCAAGATCAGAGCGTAAAAAGCATTGATCTCACGGTGAGTGGTGGTGAGAAGAAACACACAGTGACACTTGATGTGATATCCGACATCGTGTCTACAAGCTTAGCTATTTCCGGAGAGTTGATTCAAAAGCCTTCTCTTATTTGGTATGGATCGTTAGACAGAGTCAAAATCACCACTCAGCAAGGCCCTTGGGTGTTAGATCAACCTGTCGCGATAAATGCGGATGTTGATAAACAGTTTGCCGATGTTCAAGCGCACTGTTGGAAACAATCGGGTTCGAGCGTGTGTTTGGATGAAGACGTTCGTGTCGGAAAATCGGGTGAGGCCAAGGTAGTCATCAATCAATTCGATTTCGAGCAGATTAAAGCCTTTGTGCCTAAAGAGACGCAATTACAGGGCTTAGTCAATGCGACTGCTCATGCAAAGTGGTCTGAACAAGATGAGCCTGAAGTCACGGTAAGCGTTGATATGCCGAAAGGACAGGTTGTTCAACAAGTGGGTGAGCCAATCACACTGGGTTGGGAAAGCGTTGCATTGAATGCCCAACTGAAAGACAACAAACTGGATGCCGATTTTAAGTTGGATGTTTCCGACAATGGTGACCTGTCTGGCACGGTGTCGTTACCGGATATTCTTGCCGAAGACAAAATGGTCGATGCGGCAATTAAGCTGACCACGTTCCATCTTGATTTCTTACAACCAATTCTAGGTGAATACAGCTTATTGAATGCCGACCTTGAGAGTGATCTTCAAGTTAAAGGCTCTCTGATGCACCCTCAAGTCTTTGGCCAATTCTCTGTTGATGGTATTCAAGTCAAAGGCGATGTTACGCCTGTTGATGTGAAAGATGGCCGCATCGACCTCGACTTTGATGGTTATAGTGCAAAACTGGATGCGAATGTCGAAACGCTTGATGGTCACCTTGATATTGAGGGAACCGGAGATTGGCAAGATCTTAAAGCATGGAACTCGAACGTTAGAGTTTTCGCTGATGAGTTGATGGTTGATATCCCACCGATGGTTAAGGTGAAGGTCGTACCTGATATGACTATTGATGTCACACCAGATCTGGCGAAAATCACCGGTGATATTGCATTACCATGGGGACGAATTGTTGTTGAAGATTTACCACCGTCAGCGGTTGGCGTCTCTTCTGATCAGGTTATTTTGAATAAAGATCTAGAGCCAGAAAACGAAGATACGATTCCATTCAATGTGATGACGAATATTAATATCTCCATTGGTGATGACTTTAAACTGTCTGCCTTCGGTCTTGAAGGTGATTTGGTCGGTAAGCTCAACGTGGCTCAAAAAGACCAAGGTCCATTTATTACAGGTGAAGTGAACATCGTCGATGGTACTTATCAATCATTCGGGCAAGACCTCTTGATCGAAGAGGGTAAGATCCTAATGAATGGACCACCGGATCAGCCATACGTAGCCATCAACGCGATTCGTAATCCTGATAATACTCAGGATGACGTGACCGCTGGTATTCGAGTGACTGGCCCTGCGACAGAGCCTACCATCGAGATTTATTCTGACCCAGCGATGCCACAAGCGAACGCACTGTCTTATATTTTGCGTGGCCAAGATATCGACGGTGAGTCGAGCGGTTCGATGACAACGACTTTAATCGGTTTGAGTTTAGCGAAGAGTGGTAAGGTTGTTGGTGAAATCGGTGAAGCCTTTGGTGTACAGGACTTGCAACTGGATACTGCAGGCTCTGGCGATGACTCTCAAGTGACGGTAAGTGGTTACATCCTGCCTGGCTTACAGGTGAAGTATGGTGTGGGTATCTTTAACTCGTTAGGTGAGTTTACCGTTCGTTATAGATTGATGCAGGATCTCTATGTTGAAGCTGTTTCTGGCCTAGACAGTGCTGTGGATCTTCTCTATCAATTTGAGTTCGAGTAGAGCCGTATGGGAGGGCATATGCAGCATCTTGTTTTTGTCTATGGAACCTTGAGGCAAGGTCAGTCCAATCACCATTATTTGCAGGGCTGCGATTTATTAGGGCAGTTTGATACACCTAAGGAATACGCACTTTTTGATTTAGGTGCCTATCCGGCGATGATTTTGGGAAAGAAAAGTGTCGCTGGTGAGGTCTATATCATTAACGACGAAATTTTAGAGTCGCTCGATCGGCTAGAAGATGTTCCTGTTGAGTATCGTCGCGAGCAAATAGAGACTATATTTGGATTAGCATGGGTATATTTGTATCAGCTTGATCTAACAGCTAATAAAGAAATACTTTCGGGTAACTGGTGTCAGCGGAACAATGATTCCTAACTAGTTAATCACCTTACGAGACAACAAAAAGCCAGCACTGAGGTGCTGGCTTTTTAATAGCGTTAGTTTGAGAATGAAATGAGAGGGTTACTCAGGGTTCAGCTCAAGAAACTCTTCTACTTTACGTACCATTTTTGTTGAACCAACGAAGAAAGGCACACGTTGGTGTAGCTCAGTTGGTTTGATATCCATGATACGCTGTGCACCGTCTGATGCAATACCGCCAGCTTGCTCCATAAGGAAAGCAATAGGGTTGCATTCATAAAGCAAACGCAATTTACCTTGAGGGTGGCTCTCTGTACTTGGGTATAAGTAGATGCCGCCTTTTAGCAAGTTACGGTGGAAATCAGACACAAGAGAACCAATGTAACGTGACGTGTAAGGGCGGTTATCGCTTGGCTCGCTTTCCTGACAGTATTTGATGTACTTCTTAACACCGGTTGGGAAGCGGATGTAGTTACCTTCGTTGATCGAGTAGATCTTGCCTTCGTCTGGAATCATCATGTTTTCATGAGATAGACAGAAAGTACCCAGAGATGGATCGTAGGTGAAACCATTTACGCCAGCACCAGTTGTGTAAACCAGCATGGTTGAAGAACCGTAAATTACGTAGCCGGCAGCTACCTGTTTGTGACCTGGTTGCAGGAAGTCTTCTTGAGTCGGTGGTGTTCCGATTGGAGAGACACGGCGGTAGATAGAGAAAATCGTACCAACCGATACATTTACATCGATATTTGATGAACCATCAAGTGGATCCATCAACACGACGTATTTTGCGTTTTTGTTGAGCTCTTTATTGAAGGCAACCGCTTCGTCTTCTTCTTCACTTGCAACACCACAAACTTGGTCACGAGCTTCTAGAGCCGCTTTAAATTTGTCGTTCGCATAAAGGTCTAGCTTCTGCTGCTCTTCACCTTGAACGTTGTCTGTACCAACAGCGCCAGTAATGTCGACAAGACCTGCTTTGTTGATTTCACGGTTAACAATTTTTGCAGCAAGACGAATTGATGACAAAAGGGATGATAGATCACCGCTTGCATGGGGGAAGTCACTCTGTTTCTCAACAATGAACTCACCAAGGGTGCGCATCTCAGACATGTTATTTCCTTAAACTTCTCTCAATATTAGGGGGGATTTGAGCACTGTAGATTCGGCCTCTTGAGTGGGCTTTATTCATCTAGACGCTTACCTAAATTCTAAAGGTTAGATCTTTTTAATGGTAATGAACTAAGCGACACAGATCTCACTTACTATGTCGACTCAATTTGTTTTGCATTGCCGCTCGCTTTTAATCGCCATTTAATGATAATGAGTGCAAGCCGTTTTAATTAGGCACTGTTTATTTAGCCAAGCGTTTGGAAGCAATTTATGCATATTCATATCTTAGGAATTTGTGGCACCTTCATGGGTGGTGCTGCGGTATTGGCTCGTCAATTAGGTCACAAGGTTACGGGTAGTGACGCGAATGTTTACCCACCAATGAGCACCTTGTTGGAATCACAAGGGATTGAAATTATTGAAGGGTTCGACCCTAGCCAATTAGAACCAAGGCCAGATCTCGTGGTTATCGGTAACGCAATGAGCCGCGGTAATCCGTGTGTTGAGTATGTGTTGGATAACAACCTTAGATACACCTCTGGTCCTCAGTGGTTGCAAGAGTTCTTACTGCATAACCGTTGGGTGTTAGCGGTATCGGGAACGCACGGTAAGACCACGACATCAAGCATGTTGGCTTGGATCTTGGAAGACTGTGGCTATGCACCGGGCTTCTTAGTTGGCGGAGTGTTGGGTAACTTTGGTATCTCTGCTCGCCTTGGTGAAAGCATGTTCTTCGTGGTAGAAGCCGACGAATACGACAGTGCTTTTTTCGATAAACGATCTAAGTTCGTTCATTACCACCCAAGAACCTTAGTGATGAATAACCTAGAGTTCGATCATGCGGACATCTTTGACGATCTTGAAGCGATTAAGCGACAATTTCATCATTTGGTGCGTACTGTGCCAAGCAATGGTCGCATTTTCTCACCTAAGCAAGACAGTGCTATTGAAGATGTTCTAGCTCGCGGTTGCTGGAGTGAAACTGAATCGAGTGGCGAGCAAGGCGACTGGGATGCCAAGAAACTGGTCAAAGATGGCTCTCAATTTGAGGTTTACTTCCAAAATGAATGTGTTGGAACCGTAAATTGGGATTTAGTGGGCGACCACAACGTAAATAATGCTTTGATGGCGATTGCAGCTGCACGTCATGTGGGCGTGACACCTGACCTTGCTTGTGAATCACTAGCTACCTTTATTAATACTAAGCGCCGTTTGGAGTTTAAAGGCGAGGTGGCAGGTGTGTCTGTTTATGACGATTTTGCTCATCATCCAACGGCGATTGAACTTACGCTCGGGGGATTACGTAATAAGGTCGACACTAAGAAAATCATTGCCGTTTTAGAGCCTCGTTCTGCCACCATGAAACGTGGTGTGCACAAAGAAATACTGGCTGATTCGTTGAAGCAGGCGGATTCTACCTACTTATTCCAACCGGATAACATTGATTGGTCAGTTCAAGATGTTGCAGACGCTTGTCACCAACCGGCACACGTGAGTGATGACATGGATGCATTCGTTGCTAAAATTGTCTCAGAGGCACAAGCTGGCGACCAAATTTTGGTAATGAGTAATGGTGGCTTTGGTGGCATTCATCAAAAACTGTTGGATGGATTGGCACTCAAAGGCTAACGGCATCCACGACCTTATAATTTGAAGTAATTGAGAACATGACAAAACACGATAAAGCGATAACCCTTGCTTTCACTGGCGCATCTGGTGCGCCTTATGGCCTGCGTTTACTTGAATGCCTTTTGGCAGCCGACTATCAGGTCTACTTGCTGATTTCATCGGCAGCGCGAGTGGTATTGGCGACCGAGCATGAACTTAAGTTACCTGCTGGGCCAGATGCGGCGAAACAAGCTTTGGTTAAACATCTTGGCTGCGACCCTGAAAAGCTGGTGGTGTGTGGCAAAGATGATTGGTTCTCGCCGGTTGCCTCTGGTTCAGCAGCACCTAAACAGATGGTCGTTTGTCCATGTTCAGCGGGAAGCTTGGCTTCGATTGCTCATGGTCTATCAGATAACCTGATTGAGCGAGCAGCAGACGTAGTCATGAAAGAGCGAGGCCAATTGTTGTTGGTGGTTCGCGAGACGCCATTTTCGACGCTTCATCTCGAGAACATGCACAAACTTTCGACCATGGGCGTGACGATCATGCCTGCAGCCCCGGGTTTTTATCATCAACCTAAGTCAATTGAAGAACTGGTCGACTTTATGGTGGCGCGTATTCTAGATCACCTTGGTATCGAACAAGGTTTAGTGCCACGTTGGGGTTACGATCAACGTAATTGATCCAAACTTGATAGCTTATTGTTAAAAATCAAATTACAATTCTGAACACTCATCGGGGAGCGAACCATTCAAATAATGAATGCGAGCTGAGATCAAGCAGGTGCTTGGGACCCGTAAACCTGAACCAGATAATGCTGGCGTAGGAATTGAGTTAGGAACAACCTCTACCGTTCTCCTCCCTCAAACCTGTGCCGCTCAGACCATGGAGAGCGTCCAGTGAAATTCACATTAACTACCCTTGCTGTTACTACAGCTATTTCTTTTTCTGCCTTTGCTGCAGACAACACTTTGACTGTATACACCTATGACTCTTTTGCTGCGGATTGGGGCCCTCGTCCTGCCGTTGAAAAAGCATTCGAAGAGAAGTGTGGTTGTGATGTGAATTTTGTCGCTCTAGAAGATGGTGTGTCTATTCTGAACCGTTTACGTCTTGAGGGCGGCAACAGCAAAGCCGATATCTTGCTAGGTCTCGACAACAACCTGATGGCTGAAGCGAAAGCGACGGGCTTATTGGCTGAGCATAATGTTGATACTTCATCAGTAACGCTTCCTAATGGTTGGAACGACAGCACTTTTGTACCCTATGACTTTGGCTACTTTGCTTTTGTTTACAACAAAGAGAAGTTGGTAAACCCACCGAAGAGTCTTAAAGAGTTGGTTGAGCAGCGTGATGATCTTAAGGTTATCTACCAAGATCCACGTACATCAACACCAGGCCAAGGCATGATGCTTTGGATGAAATCAGTATACGGTGATGAAGCGACAGCAGCATGGAAGAAGCTTGCTCAAAAAACAGTGACTGTAACCAAAGGTTGGTCTGAAGCTTACTCAATGTTCCTAGAAGGCGAGTCGGATTTAGTGTTGTCTTACACAACGTCTCCTGCTTACCACATTATTGCAGAGAGCGATTCTAAGTATGCAGCAGCAAGCTTCGAAGAAGGGCATTACACTCAAGTGGAAGTGGCCGCTAAAGTTAAAGGCAGTAAGAACGAGAAACTTGCTGATGAGTTTATGGCGTTTATCCTAAGTGATGAATTCCAATCGGCGATGCCAACAGGTAACTGGATGTACCCAGTGACCGATATTGAGCTTCCAAAAGGGTTCGAGCAACTTACGGTTCCTCAGAAAGCGCTAAGCTTTACACCCGAAGAAATTGCAGCTAAGCGTAAGCCATGGATTCGTGAATGGCAGAGTGCACTTACTTTTTAATTTTCTTTTAAAAAATTAGCTTTCTAACTTTCTGTATTTAAAGGTTTGTTCGATGTTAACTGAGCGAACCATTTACGGTAAAAAATCAATCTATGATAAAGAAAACACCTAAGGTAGGTATCTGGGTTGCGATACTCATTACCGCCTTCGTGGTTTCAGCAGTTGGGGCATTGCTTAGCAATGCCCCTTCTCTTGATATCAGCCAAGTATGGTCCGATCCCTACTATTGGCATGTAACGAAATTCAGTTTTTATCAGGCGACACTCTCAACGGCACTGAGTGTTGGCTTTGCTATACCTATTGCTCATGCGCTGTGTCGTAGACAATTTTTTGGACGCGCTTTGTTGTTAAGGCTGTTCGCGTCGACCTTAGTCCTGCCAGTGTTAGTGGGTGTATTTGGCTTACTTGCGATCTATGGCAATAGTGGTTGGTTAGCTAAGTTTTTGGCGAACTTCGATATTGAATTGCCATTTTCCATATACGGATTGAATGGTATTTTGCTGGCGCACGTTTTCTTCAACTTGCCTTATGCCAGTCGCTTACTTCTGCAAGCGTTAGATACCGTGCCTGCCGAGCAACACAAGCTTTGTGCTCACTTGAGTATGAGTCATTGGAACAAATTCAGATGGGTTGAATGGCCTCGCTTAAGACAGCAATTACCACATGTGTGTGGCTTAGTCTTCATGTTGTGTTTTACCAGCTTTGCTACCGTGATGGCGCTAGGCGGTGGACCTAAATCAACCACTATCGAGCTCGCTATTTATCAGGCGATTAAATTCGACTTTGACCTTCAAGCTGGTGCCTTGCTCGCGATATGGCAAATGCTGCTGTGTGGTGTGCTAGCGGTGAGCATTCAACGCCTATCGAAGCCTATTTCAGTGACGGCCAGTCAGCTGTCGGAAGAGAAATATTTGGTTAAGGACAGCTGGTGGTCAAAAGCTTGGGATAGCTTTTGGATCATCATAGTCTCAATGCTGGTATTGCCGCCATTAGCTATGGTTATCGTCAGTGGAATTAACTCGCAGGCATTAACCGTACTCAGCAGCGAGCCGTTTTGGGCGGCGTTAATGACCTCGGTTAAAGTCGCGTCATTAGCAAGTGTTATCGCAGTTGGTATTGGTATCGCCATACTACTGACTAGCCGAGCATGGCGTTTACAGAACAAGAATTTTCGAGCCGATAAAATCGAGCTGATTGGCACTATTATCTTGGTGACTCCGGGGCTGGTGATCAGTACGGGTATCTTCTTATTACTGCGTTCATTCACCGATGTATTCAGTTTAGCTTTCTTTATCGTGATTGCCGTCAACAGCTTAATGGCGCTGCCTTACGTAATTAAAACCCTAGCTCAACCTATGCTGCATTTGTCTCAGCAGTACCAGTATGTGTGTGCAAGCTTGGGTATGACAGGTTTCACGCGTTTTAGGTTAGTGGAGTGGCGAGCATTGCGTAAGCCGATGGCGCAAGCCTTCTCGATTAGCTTTATGTTGGCGATGGGTGACTTAAGCGCGATTGCTTTGTTTGGTAGCCAAGATTTTAGAACTCTGCCTTTGTACCTATTCCAATTGTTAGGCAGCTATCAAATGGAAGCGGCGGCGGTAGTTTCTGTGAGCTTACTGTTGCTGAGTGTCGGCAGTTTTAGCTTAATAGAATTCTTATTTACTCGAAGATCTAAGCTCGATGCTAAAGAATTAAGGAACCGATGATGTTAGTGATGAAAGATGTGGATTACCACTATCACAGAGAGTTGTTTAGCTTTGATTTTCAAGCTGAGCAGGGCGATATTGTTGCGCTTATGGGGCCGAGTGGTGCGGGTAAGTCTACACTGTTGGCGCTAGTTGCTGGTTTCATCGAGCCTACATCGGGTGAGATATCAGTGGCTGGGCAGTCGCTTATTGGTAAAGAAGCACATCAGCGTCCGTTGGCGATGTTGTTTCAAGAGCACAACCTGTTTGCTCACCTTACGGTGCGAGAAAATATTGGTTTAGGTCTGCATCCAGGTTTAAAGCTTACTGCAACCCAAAAGCAAGCTGTGGAGCAAGCCGCAGCGCAAGTTGGCGTCGCTGAGTATTTGGATAGGTTGCCTGAGCACTTATCCGGCGGTCAACGCCAGCGTGTTGCGTTAGCGCGTTGTTTTGTCCAACCTCATGATATTTGGCTGCTTGATGAACCTTTCTCTGCGCTTGATCCTTTGCTGCGTGAAGAGATGCTTAGCTTAGTGAAGCGATTAGCGGCAGAGCGAAATATTACGGTCTTGATGGTGACTCACCATTTAGGTGACGCACGCAGTATCGCGAATAAGTTTGTGTTTGTGGCGCTAGGTAAGGTGTTGGTTGAAGACTCGATAGAGGCACTGACGGCGGATCATCCACAGACAGAATTAAGCTCATTTGTTAAAGCGGGTGAGTGACGATTCATCACTCTTGTTTAATCTCTCTGATATTGAGTACGTAGAAAACAAAAAGACCTAGCATGCGCTAGGTCTTTTATTGTCTTACAGAATAAAGCGACAAAGATTAGTCTTCTAGCTTTAGCTCTTTTAAGATTTGGAAGATTTCACGAGAAGCCTTTGCTGGCTTGTTCGCTGATTTCTCTTTGTTAGCTTGGCGAGCTAGCTGACGAAGACGCTGACGGTCTGCTTCAGGGTACATGTCCATGACTTCTGAAATGGCAGCATCGCCTTCAGCAACAACGCGATCACGCAGTTGCTCAAGCTTGTGCAGTTCAGCGGTTGCTTGCGAGTGCTTGTTACGTACTTTATCCAAAGCCGCTTGAATTGGCTCAGGATCAACATTGCGCATTACTTTACCAATGTATTGAAGTTGACGGCGCTTCGCTTCATTTTTAAAGCGTTGTGCATCTTTAATCGCTTGTGCCAAATCTTCAGACAGAGGAAACTTGTCTAATACAGAAGGCTTCAGGGAAACAAGTTCTTCCCCCAGTTTTTGTAGCGCTTCCATGTCGGTTTTCATTTCTGTCTTACTTACCCAGATGATTTCTTCTTCTGGTTCCCATGGGGCTTTTTGGTTTTTGCGAGCCATCTTTTCTGCCTATGTCACTATCTCAAACGAATATATTGCCTATTTTAGCAAGAATCTTGGGGAGAAAGCGAAATTCTTGTTATCCTACGTAATATTGACCTACAAAATTAGAATAGATATGGATGTAAAACAGCAAGTCGCCCAGCAAAGAGTTGAGCTAGAAGCCGCAGTAGCAAAAGCGTTGGACATGGCCTCTGTGAGTGCCGACGCCGCTGAAGTTGCTATTACTAAGTCAACGGGTTTAAGTGTTTCAACACGTATGTGTGAAGTGGAAAACGTTGAATTTAATAGTGATGGTGCACTTGGTATTACTGTTTATCGCGGCCAGAAAAAAGGCAGCGCATCTACATCTGACCTGAGTGAGAAGGCTATTGCTCAAACGGTAGCAGCCGCGCTTGATATCGCTCAGTACACATCTGAAGACCCGTTTGCCGGTCCTGCGGCAAAAGAATACATGGTAAAAGAAATTCCAGACTTGGATCTTTTCCACCCTGACGAGCCTAACCCTGACTATGCCGCTGAGATTGCGATTGCAGCTGAGAAGCAAGCGCTCGCTTATAGCGATAAGATCAAACAGAGTGATGGCGCGAGCTACGACAGTCACTACGGTGTTAAGGTTTACGGTAACAGTCATGGCTTACTAGCCAGCTACGCTTCAAGCCGTCATAGCACGAGCTGCTGCGTGATTGGGCAAGGCGCTAATGGTGAAATGGAACGTGACTACAGCTACACCGTTGCACGTCACCGTGACGAACTGTGGACGCCTGAGCGTGTAGGTCAGGAAGCTGCAGAAAAGACGATTAGCCGCTTGGATGCGAAAAAGCTACCAACAGGCCAATACCCAATTATGTTCGCTAACGATGTTGCGACAGGTCTTATCGGTCACCTTGTGATGGCGATCAGTGGCGGCAACCTTTACCGTAAGTCATCTTTCTTATTGGATCATTTAGGTCAGAAAATCCTACCTGATTGGTTCAATATCTCTGAGCGTCCTCACATCCTACGTGGTTTGGCTTCAAGCCCATTTGATAGCGAAGGTGTGTTCACTCAAGATCGTGAAATCATCACTGACGGTGTGCTAGCAACTTACCTACTAACGAGCTATGCCGCACGTAAGATGGATATGACGCCAACCGGTCATGCTGGTGGTATTCATAACTGGTTCGTTAAATCGACCGGTCAAAACTTTGAGCAGATGCTAAAAGAGTTGGGTACTGGCTTCCTAGTCACTGAAGTGATGGGCCAAGGCGTAAACACCGTAACGGGTGATTATTCACGTGGCGCTGCAGGTTTCTGGGTTGAAAACGGAGAGATCCAATCCCCAGTATCAGAAGTAACAATCGCAGGTAACCTAAAAGACATGTTTACTCAGATTGTTGCGGTTGGTAATGACGTAGAAACACGTTCGCAAATTCAAACGGGTTCTATCTTGCTTGAGTCAATGAAAGTCGCAGGCGAGTAATTCAATTAACACTAATTGATTGAATTAAAAAAGGGAGCCAATGGCTCCCTTTTTGTTTTCTGTATGTCGCCAAAAATTGGCTAGCTGCTTCTGCTAACTAGATCAGTATGGTCGCTAAGCCTAAGAACACCGATAGGCCGATAACATCAGTGACTGTTGTGAGTGCCATACCACCTGCCAATGCCGGATCGATCTTCATCTTCTTCAGCATCACAGGGATGGTTACACCAGCGATACCGGCGACAATCAAGTTGGTCATCATCGCTGCTGAGATGATGCCTCCCAGTATCCAGTTACCTTTCCAAGCTACAACGATACCACCAATGATAACGGCCCATAGAACGCCGTTTAGGAAGCCGATGGCCGCCTCTTTGAGTAGTAGTTCGCGTTTGTTACTGTCACCGATATGACCGAGTGCCAAACCACGAATCACCAGAGCAACGGTTTGGTTACCGGCAACACCACCCATTGAAGGTACGATAGTCATCAGTACTGCAATCGCTGCCATTTGGTCGAGCGTTGCTTCAAACATATTCGATACTGATGCGGCAGCAAGTGCCGCGAGTACGTTAGCACCAAGCCACACACTACGACGACGAGCGGATTTTACGACCGGTGCGAAGGTATCTTCGTCATCGTCCATACCCGCCATACTCATCATTGAGTGCTCGGCATCTTCACGAATAACATCAACCACGTCATCGATGGTGATACGACCAACAAGATGTTGATTGCTATCGACTACTGGCGCTGAAACCCAGTTACGACGTTCGAACAGGCTCGCAATGTCTGAAGCACTGGTTTCTACCGCGATCGCTTCGTCGGCATCATCCATCACTTCTGAAACAGGGACATCAGGTTGAGTCGTTACTAGCGTGGTAAGTGATAGGTTACCGATAAGACGTTCTTCTTCATCAATAACATACAGAGCATCAGTTGCATCCGGCAGTTCGCCACGCATACGCATGTAGCGCAATACAACGTCAACATCGACATCACCACGAATCGTGATTACGTCGGTGTTCATGATCGCACCCGCTGAATCTTCAGGGTACGACAGGGCAGTTTCAACTAATGCACGATCGACGGAGTCCATTTGAGAAAGGACTTCGCGAGAAACATCGTCGGGTAGGCTTCGAAGTACGTACGCGACGTCATCGGTTTCCATACCTTCGGTTGCTTCTGCCAAGGTCTCAGGTGCCATTTTCGACACAAGAGCATCTTTGACGTCTTCGTTTAGTTCATCAAGAATTTCACCGTAGTCTTCAGGATCGGTGAGTTGCCAGAGTACGTCACGACTTTTGCGAGGGGAGGCTTCTAAAAGGTGTGCAATATCTTCAGGCTCCATGTCCTGAAGTTGTCGGCGTACGTGAACAAATCGGCCGTTTTCTAGGGCTTCGCTGACTTCTTGGAGGGTTTGGTGAGCTTGGTCGAATTCTAATTGCTCTGCCATATTTTCCTCCTATCTCATTATTCTTACAATGCTTGGAATAGTAACTTAATTCTAGGGCTTATTTAAATCATAAACTTAGGTAGAACTAAGATTTAATATAGGTTGGTTCACCGTTTGAGTTTGCGGTGTTGTGAGTAAAGCGTCTTAGCTACTCACCCTCATCAAATTTATCTTCGATAAGGTGGCAAACGGCATCAAGTGCTTGTTGTGAATCAGTACCCGAAGCTTGAATCGTGATGTGTTGGCCTTGGGCTGACTCCAGCATCAATAGTCCCATTACGCTGTCTGCGGTGGCACTTTTATCTTCTTCACTATGAATTGTGATAGTGGCATCAAAGCTTTGTGCAAGCTCAACCAACTTTACGGCCGCTCTAGCGTGAAGACCCAAACGGTTTTGGATCAGTACAGTTCGAGTTAATTCCATGGTTAGCCCTGTTGGTGCGTCTCTAAAGAGGCATGTCTGATTTGAACTTGATGACCAAGTTGTTCGAAGTACTCACCAATTTTCTGGGTTAGATAGACCGAGCGGTGTTTGCCGCCAGTACAGCCAATCGCGACCGTTAGGTAACTGCGATTGTTCTTCTCTAACATTGGTAGCCACTGCTCAACAAAGCCTTGAATCTGTTGTTTGAGTTCAATCACTTCTTGATGCTGCTCTAGGAAGGAGTGAATCGGAGCATCAAGGCCTGTCATTGGTCGTAAGTCAGGTTCCCAGTGAGGGTTTGGTAAGAAGCGAACATCAAACACGTAGTCGGCATCGCTTGGCAGACCAAATTTAAAGCCGAAAGATTGAAAGACAATGATTAGTTCTTGCTTCTCTTTGCCTTCGACTTTAAAGCGCACTTTTTCACTCAACTCGTAGAGGTTGCAGTCACTGCTATCAATCACAATGCTGGCTTGCTCTGCTAGAGGACTGAGAAGTGTCTTTTCTAAATCAATAGCCTGCTCTAGAGAAAGTTTCTCTTGGCCAATTGATAAAGGGTGGATTCTGCGGGTTTCGCTGTAGCGCTTAAGGAGTGTCTGCTTGCTGGCATCGAGGAACAATACATCAACATCGATGTTTGTAGCTGACTCGAGTTGCTCGAGCGTGTCGGTGACTAACTGAGGCTCTTTCGGTAGGTTACGTATATCAATACTTACCGCAACGTTTTGGTTGCTTTCGCGTACCGATTCGACAAAGTTGTTGAGCAGGTTTACTGGTAGATTATCGACACAGTAATACCCCAAGTCTTCTAGGACTCGTAACGCAACACTTTTACCGGCCCCTGATTGGCCACTAACCACGATTAATCGCATGTTATTGCTCGCAAGTTGGCACTTGAATCATGATGTCGTAAAGCTCTTGATCGCTCTGAGCATTACGCAGCTGTTTAAGAGTCTGCTTGTCGTTTAGTCGTTCTGCCATACAAGAAAGGGTTTTTAGATGCTCTTTGCATTGTTCGCTAGGAACAAGCAGGGCAAATAGTAGGTCGACAGGACGATTATCAATCGCATCAAATTCGATAGGATCTTGGCATTGCAGTAATACAGCTATCGCTTTATCACTGACATTCATACGAGCATGGGGAATCGCGATACCATTACCAATACCGGTACTGCCCATCTTCTCACGGCTCAACATACACTCAAATAGCTCTGTTGAATCTTGACCGCAGCTCTCAGCTGCTATCTGGCTGATGAGCTCAAGGGCTCTTTTTTTGCTTGTGCATTGGACTGCACTTTTGGTGCAGTCCAATGAAAGTACTTCGCTTAATTGCATGTTAGTGACTACTTAGCTTTTCTTTGTGCTTGTTGAGTTGGCGGACGAGTTTATCAACCAATGAATCAATCGCGGCATACATGCTTTCATCTGTTGCTGTCGCATGGATTTCCCCCTGATTTATATGCAGGGTAGCTTCTGCGATTTGATTGATTTTCTCAACTTTTAAAACAACCTGAACGCTATTGATATGATCAAAGAAGCGCTCAAGTTTGTCGAATTTGGTGTGAACATAGTCTTGCATTGAATCGGTAAGATCAACGTGATGGCCTTGAATATTGATTTGCATAGACTTTCCTTTTCAGTTGGTTGCCTGATCATAGTTGCTAAGTAACTAGCGACTAAATGAGCTTATAGCAGGCGTTTACGCTGACTCGATGGGGCAATGCCCAGAGACTCACGGTATTTCGCTATGGTACGTCTAGCTACCTGAATTCCTTGGTCAGCCAGTAAAGCAGCAATCTTACTATCACTTAGAGGCTTCGCGGTATTTTCCGCTGCGACAAGCTTCTTGATGAGTGCGTGAATTGCTGTAGATGAACATTCACCGCCATTGTCAGTGCTGACATGGCTTGAGAAAAAGTATTTGAGCTCGAAGATGCCACGTGGCGTATGCATGAATTTTTGAGTCGTCACACGAGAGATCGTGGATTCGTGCATATCAACAGCTAACGCAACATCATTAAGAACCATTGGCTTCATCGCTTCTTCGCCATGTTCGAAGAAATCACGCTGATGTTCAACAATGCATCGCGCAACTTTGAGTAGCGTCTCATTTCGGCTCTCTAGGCTTTTAATTAACCACTTTGCTTCTTGCAAATTTGAGCGGATGTATTGATTGTCGGCGCTGTTGCCTTTACTGCCCAGATCAGCGTACTGCTGATTCACTTTCAACTTAGGCACGCTATCAGGGTTAATGGTCACTAACCATTTGCCAAGGTCTTTGAAGACAGATACATCTGGAACCACATACTCAGTTTCATCCGGAGTAATCTTACTGCCAGGACGAGGGTCCAGCTGTTGAATCAGTTGCAAAACTTCACGTAGTTCTGCTTCTTTCAACTTGGTCTCTTTGATAACCAGTTTGTAATCGCGATTGCCGAGTTGGTCGATATGGCTAGTAAGTACTAACTTAGCTTCGTTAAGCCAAGGCGTATCTTGGGGAAAGGTTGCCAGTTGCAGTAACAAGCAATCTTGCAGGTTGACTGAACCGACACCTAGCGGATCAAACTGCTGAATTCGTTTACGTACCGCTTCAATTTCATCAAGCTCGATCTCTTCATTGTCGAAGTTTTCAAGGATGTCTTCACAAGTTACAGTGAGGTAGCCGTAGTCGTCGATGGCATCGATTAATGCAAAAGCGATGCTTCGGTCGGTGTCAGTGAATGGCGTTAAGTCGAGTTGCCAAAGTAGGTAATCGTGCAGGCTTTGAGTGGTTTCGCCTTGATAAACCGGCATGTCGTCATCAATCGCAATACCCGTGTTACCGGTGTTCGCGCTGTAGACGTCTTCCCAAGTTGTGTCGATTTCTAGTTCGTTGCCAATCTCTGATTTTTCGATTAAGTCTGAGCTATCAGGTAAGTCTTGCTCTGTGGCTTCAACAGTTTCTTTTTCGTCACTGCTAGGTTTTTCTTCCGATGTTGGCGTATCTTCATTGCCTTCTTCGACATCGAGTAGTGGGTTAGATTCAAGTGCTTCTTGAATCTCTTGCTGCAAATCTAAAGTAGACAATTGCAACAAACGAATCGCTTGCTGCAATTGAGGAGTCATTGCTAACTGTTGGCCTAGCTTAAGTTGTAATGAGGGTTTCATTCAGTGTGACTTACCTAGTTATTATTCTTAGAACTCTCGATACTCTCTATATAATCATAGACGGAATTGTTCGCCTAGATAAACTTGTTTAACTTGTTCGTTATTGAGAACATCTTCAGGAGTACCCTCAGCGATCAGGTGTCCTTGGCTTACGATGTAAGCTTTTTCACACACGTCTAATGTTTCACGAACGTTGTGGTCGGTAATCAAAACGCCCAAGCCGCGATCACGCAGGTGAACAATGATTTTTTTGATATCGATTACTGAGATCGGGTCAACACCGGCGAATGGTTCATCCAATAGAATGAACTGCGGGTTTGCTGCTAGTGCACGAGCAATCTCTACACGACGACGCTCACCACCCGACAGAGCCATACCATTGCTGGTGCGGATATGTTGGATGTGGAACTCTTCTAGCAGGTCTTCCAGCTTATCTTGGCGTTGTTCGTTGGTCATTTCATCACGGGTTTGTAAAACCGCCATGATGTTGTTCTCTACGGACAACTTACGGAAAATCGATGCTTCTTGAGGCAGGTAACCGATACCAAGACGAGAGCGGCTGTGCATTGGTAAGATACTGATGTCTCGGTCATCAATGCTGATGGTACCTTCATCACGCGCCACCAAACCAACAATCATATAGAAAGATGTGGTTTTACCTGCACCGTTAGGCCCAAGCAGACCGACGATCTGGCCTGACTCTACCTGTAAGCTTACATCGGTAACAACCTTACGTTTACTGTAGGTTTTCGCTAGGTTTTTTGCTTTAAGAACAGCCATCGTTACTTATTCACTTCCGTTGGTTGTAAAACCGTTGACACTCGTTTGTTTTCACCACTGTCAGCGACTAATTTCTGAGAACCGATCTGGTAAGTGATCTTAGAACCGCGAATGATGCTGCCATCTTGAGATAACATCGCATTCTTAGTCATGATCAGTCGGTCGGCAACAAGCTGGTAGTGAAGGTCGTCAGCTTCACCGTAGAGTGTCTTACCGTCGTCAGTAAGCTGAGAGAAGGTTGCTGGCTTACCGAAGCCTTGAATTTCTTCAATCTCACCGTTTACGGCGTTACGAGTAACAATAACCTTATCGGCATTGATATTGATGCTGCCTTGTTTAAGGTTCACATCACCAAGGAAAGTCACTTGGTTACTTTTCATATCCAATTGCTGGCTGTCTGAGTCAATGTAGACAGGTTGCTCACTATCCGAAGACAGAGCATAGACATTAGGTGCCGCAAGGGTCAAAGCGAATAAACTAAGGTGTAAGAGTTTCATATCTACCTTGAACAGAATTAAAGAGGATTGCATTGTTGGTACCGAAGTTACCTTTCATTGCTTGTCCCTCAGTTTCAAAAAATGTACCGATCATATGGACCGGAGTCTCTGAATAAAAATCTCGGCTAGGCAGCTCAACAACCATTTTATCTGTGGTCATTGTATCGAAGCTGGCTTCTGGCAACAGGTTCTTTGCCACGACGTTGTCATAAAACGTGACAACTTGATTCTCATCCATAATCGCGCGATCAGCGGTGACTTGCCATTCAATCGTGTGCCCTTCACGGAATACCGAAAGAACTGGGTTTTGAAAGTGCGTATCGCCAACTACTGAGTAGTGTTCTAAATACGTCGATTCAACCTGATAGCTGCGAATACCGCTTTCGTCGTAGCTAATGTTGTTCAGGCTTTTGCCACTAAACGCGGGCAGCTCCAAATTTGGAGCCACTTGTATCGTTGATGTTTGCTCTTTGTCGTACAAGTAATAGGTCGACCAAGAGGCAATAAATATGAGTATTAAATAGATAATACGAGTAAAACTCATATGCTTAAACCTTTATGCACGTCGAGTTCATTTCTTGCTTGTAAAATAAGGTCACAGACTTCACGTACCGCGCCATGACCACCGTTAATGGTTGTCACGTAGTTTGCACGCTTTGCAAGTAGCGGGTGCCCATCTGCCACACAGACCTTCAAGCCAACTTTTTCCATTACAGGCCAGTCAATCAGATCGTCTCCGATGTAACCTGTATTTTCAGGGTTTACAGAAAGCTTATCGCAAATATCTTGGTATGCCTTAACTTTATCGTCTTGACCTTGATAAATCAGCTTAATGCCTAGAGCGGTCATACGATTCTCAACAATTTGAGATTTGCGACCCGTGATGATCGCGATTTCAATGCCTGCGTTCATCAGTGATTTGATACCGTAACCGTCACGAGTGTGGAAGGTTTTCAGCTCTTCACCGTTGTTGCCCATGTAGATGCGACCATCAGAGAAGACACCATCGACATCGCAAATCAGCAGTTTGATCTCTTTTGCAATTGCAAATACATCTGAATTAACAGTGCCGTATAGAGTTTCGACTGTCTGTGTCATTACATTACTCCTGCTTTCAGTAAGTCATGCATGTTTAACGCTCCGACTAATTTACCTTCTTGGCATAACATCAGGCCATTGATGCTCTTCGCTTGCATCAAGTTTAAGCCCTCAACCGCGAGCATGTTTGGCTCGGCTACCGTCGGGTTTAGCGTCATCACATCACCGATCTGCGTGTTATGGATATCAACGCGTTTGTCTAAGATACGGCGTAAATCACCATCGGTAAAAATACCGGCCATTTGGCCATCTTCACCAACGATTGCTGTCATGCCTAAGCCTTTCTGAGATATCTCTAGTAGAGCGTCTCTTACTAGTGCGTCGGGTGCTACAACAGGAAGTGAATCGCCTGTGTGCATGATGTCGTCGAGCTTCAACAGCAGCTGACGACCTAAAGCGCCACCAGGATGAGACAGGGCAAAGTCTTGAGCGGTGAAGCCTCGAGCCTGCAAAAGTGCAACGGCTAATGCATCACCCATGACCAAAGTCGCCGTGGTGCTTGTTGTTGGTGCTAAGCCCAGCGGACAAGCTTCTTCCGGTACTGAAATTTGTAAATGGATATCAGACAGGGTTGCCATGTTTGATGCTGGCTTGCCTGTCATGCTGATGATCTTGATGCTCAGACGCTTTAACACAGGAAATAGGCTGAGGATTTCTCCCGATTCGCCGGAGTTGGATATTGCAATCACAATATCACCAGGTTCGATCATGCCTAAGTCGCCATGCGCCGCTTCGCCTGGGTGAACAAAGAAAGCCGATGTCCCGGTACTTGCCAATGTTGCTGCGATTTTGTTGCCAATGTGGCCTGATTTACCCATGCCCATCACAACGACTTTGCCTTTGTTGTTCAGGATAAGGTCGCAAGCTTTACAAAAATCATCATTAAAATATTGGTCTAATTGAGTGAGACCTGCAACTTCGGTTTCCAAAACTTGTTTTGCAACGCTGCGGTAATCAAATGGCTGAGACATCAAATACTCCAAGTACGGGAAGTTAAATCAACAATTAAGCCGACATGTTCATTAATAGGTAACTTTGGTAGGCCACGAACGTCACAATTAACACGCCGCCTTCAATACGATTCACACTACGAGATTTTCCTAGTGCCATCACAACAAGTAGTAGCGATACGCCTAGCATTACCCAGAAGTCACGACCCATAGCGAACTCGCTCAAGATCGAAGGGTTTAGGATGCCCGGGATACCCATAACAGCAAGGATGTTGAATACGTTTGAACCAATGATATTACCTACAGCCATATCATCTTCACCCTTCATAACGCCGGCTAGTGATGCTGCAAGTTCAGGAAGGCTAGTACCAACAGCAATGATGGTTAAACCAATGACAAGGTCGCTCATGCCGAAGAACTTCGCGATGATCACAGCGTTATCTACCAGCATATCAGCAGCTAAAGGTAGGACGATTAGACCAATCACGACCCACATTGCAGCCTTAGGGTTACTTACGCCTTCAGGGATCTCTGATTCTTGCTCATCAAGGAAAGCATCGCCGTTCTTTTTCTCGCTGCGGCTGATTTGCAACATAGCAAACAAAAACGCGGCAAAAAGAACAAACAACAACACGCCTTCATAGAAGCCTAAATGGTTATCCCACAATAGGGCGCCCGCTAGCAGAGTGACACCGATCATTAATGGTAGTTCACGACGAATCACGCCTGAGCTAATCGATAACGGCTTGATAAGGGCTGTAATACCTAAAATCAGCGCGATGTTGGCGATGTTAGAGCCCAGTACGTTGCCTACAGCTGTATCTGTTTTGCCATCAAGGGCTGCTGTCGCAGAAACCATCATTTCAGGAGCCGAAGACCCCATTGCTAAGATCGTCATACCGATAACTAGTGGTGAAATACCGAAGTTGCGAGCAAGAGCAGCGGCACCGTAAACCAGCTTATCTGCACTCCACACCAAAAAACCTAGACCGATAATAAGAAACGCAATCGCTTCAAGCATGATGATTCCTAAAAAATTAATAAAAACGGAGAATTAACCGCTAATTTTGACCTGTTGCTAGATAAAAGGGAAGTCACTCGGCAAATTAATTACCAGTTAGCAGGCAAGAAAGAGAGAACAATAGATAATTTCCTAATGCTTTCAAATCCCTGCATAGATTCCTGTTTAATATGAATTAATTGAACAGCGCTTTTAATTCTAAAGTAGACTCATTATTATTGCAGCCATAATTGGCGTTTTTTAAAGCAAGGAAACAACAAAAATATGTTGAACACTGAGCTTGTGAAAGTTAAGAACCTCAGCTTCTCACGCGGTGACCGCGTTATCTTTGATGACATCAGTTTAGAGGTGCCTCAAGGCAAGATAACCGCCATCATGGGGCCGTCTGGGATCGGCAAAACGACTTTACTGCGTTTGATCGGTGGGCAACTGCCGCCAGATGAAGGCGAAGTTTGGTTTGATGGTGACAATATCCCTGCATTATCACGTCGAAAGCTATATCAAGCACGTAAGAAAATGAGCATGCTATTCCAATCGGGTGCGCTTTTTACGGATCTCAATGTCTTTGATAATGTGGCGTTTCCGCTGCGAGAGCACACTGAACTTAATGAAAAATTCATTCGTACCATCGTATTACTTAAGCTTGAAGCGGTAGGATTACGTGGTGCTGCGCAATTGATGCCGAGTGAGTTGTCTGGCGGAATGGCTAGGCGTGCCGCACTGGCGCGCGCAATCGCACTGGATCCAGAACTTATCATGTACGATGAGCCGTTTGTTGGCCAAGATCCCATCACCATGGGCGTATTGGTTGAATTGATACGAAATCTCAATCAAGCCTTGGGCTTAACCTCGATTGTTGTTTCTCACGATGTGCCAGAGGTGATGAGTATTGCTGATTGGGTTTACCTCATGGCAGATAGCAAGATTATTGCCGCTGGAACACCTGATGAGTTGTACAACAATAGCGATCCGAGAGTGCAGCAATTTTTGCAAGGCGAAGCCGATGGTCCAGTACCATTTAGATTCCCTGCGAAGAGCTTAGAAAAGGATTTGTTTTAATATGATTGTTAAAACTATTGCGGGTGTCGGTAAGCGTACACTTGCGAGCTGTGAGTCATTTGGTCGAGCAAGCCTGATGTTATTTGGGGCTTTGTTTGGCATCCCGCGACTAAAAAACTTCCCCTTATTAGTAAAACAACTTTATAGCGTTGGCGTTCAGTCATTGGCTATTATTTTAGTTTCGGGTCTGTTTATCGGCATGGTGCTCAGCCTGCAGGGCTATGTCGTGTTAATTGACTACGGCGCTGAGGGAAACCTTGGTCAAATGGTCGCGCTTTCACTGTTGCGTGAGTTGGGGCCTGTGGTGACTGCGTTATTATTTGCAGGTCGAGCCGGTTCAGCACTCACGGCAGAGATTGGGTTAATGAAGGCAACAGAGCAGATCTCAAGCCTTGAGATGATGGCCGTTGACCCTCTTAAACGCATTATTGCACCACGTCTTTGGGCCGGGCTTATCTCAATGCCATTGCTTGCTATGATTTTTATGGCGGTAGGTATTTGGGGCGGTCAACTGGTTGGTGTTGATTGGAAAGGCATTGATCACGGCAGTTTCTGGTCTGCGATGCAGTCTTCAGTAGAACTTGGCCGAGATATTGGTAACAGCATGATCAAATGTATGGTCTTCGCTATCACCGTAACTTGGATCGCACTTTTCAATGGTTATGACGCAGTACCGACTTCAGAAGGTATCAGTCAGGCAACCACACGCACTGTAGTGCACTCTTCTCTAGCGGTACTAGGGCTAGATTTTGTTCTTACCGCATTGATGTTTGGGAATTAATCATGCAACAAACTCGAAAATTAGAATTATGGGTCGGCACCTTTGTTATTGCCGGAATTTGCGCAATCTTAATCATGATCTTTCAAGTCGCTGACGTAAAAGGCATAGGTTCGAACCATACTTACAATCTAAAAGCGACCTTTGACAACATTGGCAGCCTAAAAGTTCGTTCTCCAGTGAAAGTGGGTGGCGTCGTTGTTGGACGAGTTAAAAGCATTGAGCTTGATACCGAGAGCTACCTTCCTGTCGTTGAACTGTCTATTGACGGGAAGTACTCACAATTTCCAGATACCTCTAGTGCTCAAATTTTAACATCTGGCTTAATTGGTGAGCAGTACATTAGTCTGGTTCCAGGCTTCATTTTTGATGATGAAGAGATGTTGGTCGATGGTGATTCAATTGAAGACACTAAGTCAGCATTGGTACTAGAAGATTTGATTGGCCAAGTGCTGTATAGCGTTGGTGGTTCTAATGACAGCGAAGTTAAGGAATAAGATAATGTTGAAAACTATTAGTTATTTAAAAGCTATTGGTTACTTGAAATCAATGTTTATGGCGGCAATGGCGTTGCTTATTTCTACCCAAGCCTTTGCTGCAGAATCGATTGACCGTACTCAGCCTTACCAGATGATGACTCAAGTTGCCGAAGTGGCATTTGAGCGTTTGAAGAGTGAACAAGACAACATCCACCAAGATCCAGAGTTGTTGAAGGTCATCGTGGAAGAAGAGTTGATGCCTTATGTGAATGCACAATATGCAGCTCTTAAGTTACTTGGACCAAACTTGAAAGGCGCGGATAGAAAAGACGTGGGCGTGTTTATCGATTCATTCCGTAAATACCTTGTTTCTTCTTATGCCCAAGTGCTGACTCAATACACAGATCAGACGATTGAATTTGGTCCAGAACCAAAAATCAAAGCGGATAGCCGCATTACCAGTATCAAGGTCGACATCATCGATACGCCGCGACCAAACATTAAGCTTGAATTTAAGCTTCGCAAAGACAAGAAATCTGGCGAGTGGAAAGCATTTGATATGGTTGCCGAAGGTATTAGCTTGTTGTCGAGCAAGCAATCGGAGTGGAATACTAAGATTCGTCAAGAAGGCATCTTACAAGTTGCAGACGAACTAGAGAAATTAGCCGCACAACCGATTCGTTTTGAGAGTAACAAATAATGAGCCATTCTCAATGGCAAGCACTAAGCTCTAAAGAGTATCAACTGTTCGGTGATTTAGACCGAGACAGTGTCCCTGCAATCTGGCGTATATTGGAAAAGTGGCAAACGACGGAATCGAGCGTTGAAATTGACCTTAGCCATATAAATCGAGTCGATTCAGCAGGAATGGTGATGCTAATTCACTTATTAGAGCATGCAAAAAATCAAAACTGTCATATAATGCTCAGTTTCGTGCCAGAACAATTACGAACGTTGTTCCAATTGAGCAATATCCAGCCAATGATGGCAGAACACATAAAAAATTAGGCAGGAGCTATTTGTGGACAGCACAAAAGTACAAGAATTATTAGCAGAAGCACTGAACCTTCAGGGAATTTTCGTGAAAGGGGAAGGCAGTCATTACGAAGTTGTTGCGGTTGATCCATGTTTTGACGGCATGAATCGAGTTAAGAAGCAGCAACTAATCTACGGCCCACTAATGGAATACATTCAACGCAATGACATCCATGCTCTTTCTATTAAGGCTTTCACGCCGGAAGAGTGGGAACGTGATAAGAAACTGATGTCACTTTAAGGTTTATGATGGAAAAGTTTCGAGTTATTGGATCGGATAAGCCGCTAAGCGGTGAAGTGACGATCTCAGGCGCAAAAAATGCAGCGCTACCTATCTTATTTGCTTCAATTCTTGCTGAAGAGCCAGTGGAAGTAAGTAACGTTCCTCACCTACGTGACATCGATACTACGATGGAACTGCTTAAGCGTTTAGGCGCAAAAGTATCGCGTAATGGTAGTGTTCATGTTGATGGCAGCGAAATTAATGAATTTTGTGCGCCTTACGATTTAGTGAAAACAATGCGTGCTTCTATCTGGGCTTTAGGTCCTCTAGTCGCTCGTTTTGGTGAAGGCCAAGTGTCACTTCCAGGCGGTTGTGCAATTGGTGCTCGACCTGTTGATCTGCATATCCACGGCCTAGAGCAACTAGGTGCGACCATTAAGTTGGAAGATGGTTATGTGAAAGCAAGTGTTGATGGCCGTCTGAAAGGCGCGCACATCGTGATGGATAAAGTAAGTGTGGGTGCCACCATTACTATCATGTGTGCAGCAACGCTAGCGGAAGGAACAACAGTACTCGATAACTCAGCGCGTGAGCCTGAGATTGTTGATACGGCTGACTTCCTAAACAAACTGGGTGCTAAAATTTCTGGCGCAGGTACAGATACGATTACTATCGAAGGCGTTGAACGTCTTGGTGGTGGCCAACACTCTGTGGTTGCTGACCGTATTGAAACAGGTACTTTCCTGGTTGCTGCTGCTGTTTCTGGCGGTAAAGTGGTTTGTCGCAACACCAACGCTCATCTTCTTGAAGCTGCCTTAGCGAAGCTTGAAGAAGCGGGTGCGAAGGTTGAAACGGGCGAAGACTGGATCAGTCTTGATATGACGGGTCGTGAACTGAAAGCGGTGAAAATCGTAACGGCACCTCACCCTGGTTTCCCAACCGACATGCAAGCACAGTTTACTCTGCTTAACATGATGGCGAAGGGCAGTGGTGTTATCACTGAGACTATCTTTGAAAACCGTTTTATGCACATTCCTGAGTTACAGCGAATGGGTGCAAAAGCGGAAATCGAAGGTAACACGGCTATCTGTGGTGAAACGGAAAAACTGAGCGGCGCTCAAGTAATGGCAACGGACCTTCGCGCATCTGCGAGCCTTGTTATTGCTGGCTGTATTGCTCAAGGTGAAACCATCGTTGACCGTATTTATCACATCGATCGTGGCTACGATAAGATTGAAGATAAATTGTCAGCCTTAGGCGCAAACATTACACGATTTAGTGAGTCGAACTAACCTAGGTTAGTGGATTCATGAATCAGTAAGATGAAAACATAAAAGTCGGAACCTTGGTTTCGGCTTTTTTATAGTTGTATTTACCGCGAGTAAATCTATTGCTCATTTTTGCGCGAATAGATGAATCAACTTGGCGGTCGGTGAGGAACAAAATGATAGCAATATTACGTATTTTCGCAGTGGCGATATTTGCGATTCTTATGTTTGTATTTGGTTGTGGTTACTGCCTATTAAGTCCACGCAACCCGAAACACGTATTTACCTTTGGCCGTTATTTCGGTCGCATGTCGAAGATCTTCGGCATGAAGTTAGAGCTTCGCATCCCAGAAGATGCCTACTCTCGCGGCCAACATGTTTATGTGGCGAACCACCAAAACAGCTGGGATCTATTCACGATTTCATCAGCGGTAACGCCAAAAGTGGTAACTGTTGGTAAGAAAAGCCTAGTGTGGATGCCTCTATTTGGTCAGCTTTACTGGTTGACGGGTAACATCCTAATTGACCGTGCTAACCGTAGCAAAGCGGTAGGTACGATTGATCAGGTCGTGACGAGTCTAAAAGAGAGCGATGTTTCAGTTTGGATGTTCCCTGAAGGCACTCGTTCTCGTGGCCGTGGTCTGCTGCCATTCAAAACAGGTGCATTCCATGCTGCGATTGGTGCTGGCTTGCCTATCATCCCTATCGTGTGTAGCTCAACCGGTGGCGTGAAGCTAAACCGTTGGAACAATGGTCACGTGATTGTTGAAATGCTGCCACCAATCAGCACTGAAGGCTACGACAAGTCTAATGTTCGTGAACTGGCTAACCTAGCTCGTGAGCAGATGGCTGCGAAACTTGAAGAGTTAGACAAAGAAGTGGTTGAGCTTAATAAAAAGTAATTATCTAAGCGAAACGATGAACAATAAAAAAGGTTGCCAACGGGGCAACCTTTTTTGTATCTAATAAACACTCAGCATTACGCTAAGTCGTTTATCCGAAGGTGTTTAATCGTAAGCGTCTTTAAATCGACACATTCAATCATCGAAACGAACGTCGTAACCTTTT